>CALWSX010000094.1 GCA_944384285.1 uncultured Lachnospiraceae bacterium | reverse complement strand
AGATATCAATGTTGTACAGGGTGAAAGACCTCTTGCAAGAGATAATAAATCTTTAGGTCACTTCAAACTTGATGGTATTGCTCCAGCAAGACGTGGTGTACCTCAGATCGAAGTTACATTTGATATTGACGCAAACGGTATCGTAAATGTTTCTGCTAAAGATTTGGGAACAGGAAAGGAACAGAAAATCACAATCACATGTGGTTCAAACCTTTCAGATGAAGAAATCGACAGAGCAGTTAAAGAAGCTGAAAAATTTGCAGAAGAAGACGCTAAACGTAAAGAAGCTATTGATGCTAAAAACGGAGCTGATTCATTAATTTTCCAGACAGAAAAAACTCTTGCAGACCTTGAAGGAAAACTTGATCCTGCAGATAAAGATGCTGTTGAAGCAGAACTTTCAAAACTTAGAACACTTGTTGATGGAAAAGAACCTGAACAGTTAACACCAAGCGATGTAGAAGATATTAAAAAACAGACAGAGGCATTAACACAGGAATTCTACAAAATTTCTGAAAAACTTTACCAGCAGCAGGGCACACAGGATCCAAACGCAAACCCACAGTATGATCCAAACCCAGATGTTGTTGATGCAGACGGAACAGAAGTTTAATTCTTAATTAGCTTAAGTTAAAGTCTTAATAAAATGAGCGCAAGGACGTTGGGGTATGCCTCAATGTCTTTGCGTATTTTAAAATAAGTTTTATTTTATAAAATAATTGTTGCTAAAATCTGTTATATACCTTAAAATCAATAAAGTGATTTTTATATTAATCGTAGGTGGTGAGAAGAATTGGCTGATGCAAAAAGGGACTATTATGAGGTCTTAGGATTAAAAAAAGGCGCAAGCGAAGAAGAAATCAAAAAAGCATATCGTAAGCTTGCTAAAAAATACCATCCGGACGCAAATCCGGGGGATAAAGACGCAGAGAAAAAATTCAAAGAAATTGGAGAAGCTTATGCTGTTTTAAGTGACTCTCAAAAAAGAGCTCAGTACGATCAGTTTGGACATCAAGCTTTTGATGGAAGTTCAGGCTTTGGTGGATTTAGCGGTTTTGATGGTGCTGAATTTGATATGGGCGATATTTTCAGTATGTTCGGCTTTGGAGGCGGCGGTGGTGGCCAAAGAAGACAAGGACCTCAAAAAGGTGAAGATATAAGCACAACTATTCAGATAAGCTTTGAAGATGCAGTTTTCGGATGCAAACGAGAAGTTTCTGTTACTGTAGATGATATATGTGATAAATGTTCCGGGACAGGAGCAAAAGAAGGTACTCATGCCGAAACTTGTACACGTTGTAACGGAACAGGTCAGGAAAGAGTTACACAGCAAACTATTTTTGGTATGACTCAGACCATAAAACCTTGTTCAGCTTGTGGAGGTACAGGTAAAGTTATAAAAGAGCCATGTCCAAATTGTAGAGGAACAGGTAGAGTTAGAAAAACAAAGAAATATGAAATTAATATTCCTGCCGGAATTGATAATGGTCAGGCAGTTAGACTTGGAGGAAGAGGCGCAGCCGGATACAGAGGCGGCCCAGCCGGAGACCTCTTTGTTACTGTATATGTTAAACCAAGCCGAGTTTATAAAAGAGACGGCATGAATCTTTATAGAGATGTTCCTATTTCATTTATTCAGGCAGCTCTTGGTGACGAAATTAAAATTCAAACTCTCTATGGTGAAGAAACTATTACAATTACACCAGGAACACAACCAGAAACAGTTAGAACTATAAAAGGAAAAGGTATACAGCATATTAGAAATGCAAAAGTAAAAGGTGATTTGATTATAACTCTTAAAGTACGTATACCTACAAAATTAACTGCAAAACAGAAAGAACTTCTTGAAAAATTTGATGAAGACTCTCCAACTGTAACAACAGAGGAAAAAGGTAAGAAAAAGAAGTTCTGGGATAAAGTAAAAGAATCATTTGATGAATAAAATTCGCTATTGTCAACTTTTTTAAAAATTAGGTTGACAATAGCCTTTTTTTATATTATCCTTTTTAAAAACAAAAGGAGATGATAATATGGAAAAAAGTAGTTTAAAATTAAATGCAAAAGAAATATCATTTGTTGGTCTTATGACAGCAGCTTTGTGTATATTGGGTGGGTTTTCTGTTCCTATAGGGCCTGTGCCTGTATCCCTTACTAATTTTGTAATATATGTTTTTGCAATAGTGCTTGGAAGAAAGCTTTCTACATTAAGCACAATTTTATATGTTCTCATTGGTTTTGTTGGTTTACCTGTATTTTCTGGATTTTCGGGAGGAGCAGCTAAGCTTTTTGGACCGACAGGTGGTTATATTATTGGTTTTATTTTGGTTGCTTATATAACAGGATTTGCATCTGATAATTTTATAAAAAATAAGATATTTATGTTTTTATTAATGTTACTTGGAACTATACTATTATATATTTTAGGAACATTGTGGCTTTCATTTCAAGCGGATATGAGTTTTATTAAAGCTCTTTATGTAGGAGTTATACCTTTTGTATTTGCAGATTTGATTAAAATATTAGTAGGAATGGTAATAGGTACAAGTATAAAAAAACAGCTTAAAATAAATTTTTAAATTAAAAATATAAAAATATATTATTCTTTTGCCTCATTAATAAATATTAAAATGAATTCTTTCATATATTATAAAAAAATGATGCAGAGGGATAACATTGATTAAAAAAATATTGTTTTATTTACGAAAAAATAAAAAAATCTGTTTGTTTTTTATTTTGTTTCTAATATCATTTTTTTCAGCAAGGACCACAGTACATACAGTTTTTATGAATGTATCAGAAGCAGGAAAAGAAAGGCTTTTGCCGATTTATTCAGTTGACAGAGACGATAAAAAAATTGCAATAAGTTTTGATGCAGCATGGGGTGCTGATGATACTGATGAACTTTTAAGAATCCTTAAAGAAAATGATGTTAAAACAACATTTTTTATGTGCGGATATTGGATAGACAAATATCCAGATGAGGTTTTGAAAATTGCATTAAATGGTCATGATCTTGGGAATCATTCAGACACTCATCCTCATATGAGTAAACTTTCAAAAGATTCAATAAAAAATGAAATAAATACAGCTCATCAGAAAGTAAAAGATCTAACCGGTATAGAAATGGAACTTTTCAGACCACCTTTTGGAGAATATAACAATAATGTAATTCAAGCAGCTGATGAATGTGGGTATTATACTATTCAATGGGACGTAGACAGCCTTGATTGGAAAGAACTTGGCGAAGAACATGAAATAGATAAAGTTTTAAATCACAAAAGTTTAAAAGATGGGTCTATAATATTATTCCATAATGATGCAAAATATACACCACTCGTACTTGATAGAATAATAAAGGGTTTAAAAGAAAAAGGATATGAAATTGTTCCGATTTCTGAGTTAATAATGAGGGAAGGCTATAAAATAAATAATGATGGTAGACAAATAAAATATGAGCCAAATAATATAAGTTAAAAAATAAGCTTAACATATTTATTTGCGTATATTAATATGATATAATTATTTTTATAGTTACCCGAAGATATATAATCTTTAAAAAATACAAGGAGGAAGATTTATGTCAGAAGTTTTAGATAAAACCAATTTTGAAAAAAAGGTTTTAAGAAACCCTAACTTAGTAATGGTAGATTTTTTTGCACATTGGTGTGGTCCATGTCAAAGAATAGCCCCTTTTTTTGATGATTTTACAATTGATTATAAAAATAGAATGAAGGTTTATAAAGTAGATATTGATAAATCTCCTGAAATTGCAGAAGAATATGGTGTTTTAAGTGTTCCTACAGTAAAATTTTTTAAGAACGGGGAAGAAATCGACAGCATATTAGGGGCAAAATCCAAAGAAGTTTTTATCAAAAAAATTGAAGAACTTATTTAATGTACTTTATAGCGCCGAAAGGCGCTTTTATTTTTTAGAGGTGGTTTTATGAATATTTTTGATTACAATTTGGATAGAAATAAAGATGAAGAATTTTTAACAGAAATTTTCAAAACAAAAAATATAAAAATTGAAAGAATAGTAAGTTTTGGTCAGACAACAGATTGGTATGATCAAGATGAAAATGAATTTGTAATACTTTTAGAAGGGAATGCAGAAATAGAATTTGAGGAAAAAAGAATTGTATCTCTTAAAAAGGGTGATTATATAATTATACCTTCTCATGATAGGCACAGAGTAATAAAAACTAGCTCAAATCCAGACTGTGTTTGGCTATGCTTTTTCTTTAAATAAAAATTCACAATATAAATAATTAACATTTTTAATTATACATATTTTGGAATTTTAAGAAAATATTACTTAGTGTCCTTGACACAAAGACAAACCTCTTTGAAATCGTAAGCTTTTAAATAATTTTTTGTTAAAATTTATAATTTTGTTTGTTTAAAAACATATTAAATATATTTATTATATTTTATTTTTTTATTTGAAGGTTTAAGTTGAATAAAAAATATCCAAATTATACGAATTTTGTTGATAAAATATGTACAATTATAATATAAATATCCTGTAGACACACAAAAAAATAAGTCTCTTTTGGAATATTATTACCAAAATAGACAGCATCTTTTTTTTGGTTTGTTGACAAAATGCTTGTTTTATGATATAAATTTTTTAAATGATACGTGTAAAACAGTATATTTTACAATATATTGGGTTTTACGACATTTGAATTTTAAGGAGGAAGATTTTATGAAGAAAAATGCAAAAAAAGTTCTTGCACTTTTGTTAGCTTCAACTATGCTTTTTGCAGCAGCTGGTTGTGGTAAAACAGAAGAAGCTCCTGTAGATGGAGAACAAACTACAACTACATCTACAGAAGGTGAAAAAGTTTTTAGAGTAGGTGCTAAAGACCCTAAATGTGTGTTCGACCCTAACCAGTATACATACACACATGTATTTGTAGTAACTGACAACGTTTTAGAATCATTAATCAAACCTTTAAACGATGGTTCACTTGTTCCAGAATTATTAACAGAAATGCCTACATTATCAGAAGATATGAAAACATATTCTTTTGAATTAAAAGAAGGTGTAAAATTCCACAATGGTGAAATTCTTACATCTAACGACGTTAAATATTCTTACGAAAGACTTATCAAAAAACAGGTTATGGGAAGTATCTTATCACCTGTTGTAGGTTATCAGGAACTTGTTGATGGTACAGCTACAGAATTAGCAGGTTTTGAAATCATTGACGATACACACTTCAACATTCACTTATCAGACGTTTATACACCATTTATGTCTGCTCTTGCAACTCCTTATGCTGCTATTTTCCCAGCAAAAGCTTGTGAAGAAGCTGGCGATACATGGGGTAGAGACGTATTAATCGGTACAGGTTACTTTACATTTGACAAATATGAACAAGGTGTAGGTGTTACATTATCAAAATTTGATGAACATCATGACCAGGTTGCTAAAATTGATAGAGTTGAATACAAATTCATTGAAGATGACAATACTCAGGTACTTGAATATCAGAAAGGCAACCTTGACTACGTAGAAATTCAGTCAACAATGTATCCTGTATACAGCGCTGACCCAGAATTAAAAGATCAGCTTGTTCCTTTCCAGCCAGCTGGTGGATTCTACATTTTATATAACACAAAAGAAATGAGCGATCCAAGAGTAAGAGAAGCTTTCTCAATTTCTTTTGACAGAAACGTTATTTGTGAAAACGTATTCCATGGTACAGCAGCTCCTTCAAAATCATTTATTCCAGCAGGTCTTATCGGACATGATGAAGAAGCAGAAGTTTATCCATACGATCCAGAAAGAGCTAAACAGTTACTTACAGAAGCTGGATATCCAAACGGATATGATGTTAGACTTACACTTAATGCAGCTTACCCATTAGATATTCCTATTGCAACAACAATTCAGGAACAGGCTAAAGCAGCAGGATTTAATGTAACATTAGACCAGGTAGACTCAGCAGCTTGGGGCGAAATGAAACTTAATGGTGGTATGCAGGCATGTATCAGCAGCTGGTATGTTGACTACAATGACCCAGACAGTATGTTATATCCAGTAAGTGATGGACGTACAGATTACGTTTCATCATTCTACCACAACGATGAATTCAAACAGTTAATGATTGATGGCGTTAGAACAGTAGACGAAGCTGAAAGACATGAAATTTACAAAAAAGCAGAACATATTCTTACAAGAGAAGATTATGCTGTATCTCCTGTTTACAATGAAACAAAATATAGCTTAGTTAGCCCTAAAGTTCAGAACTTAGACTTAGGATTTACACTTCGTATGTTCTTTGGTCAGGTTGATATTGTAGAACAATAATAGATTTATATAATTATTGATAATAAATAGTAGTTTAAACGCTATATTATTTTGCCAAAAGATAATCGTATGGCTAAGGTTTATCCTTAGCCATACTTTAATATTTAACTGAACGAAAGTTGAATTTTTTTATAAAAACTTGCTATTATAATTAAAAATACTAATTATTAAAAGTTTTAAAATTTGTCTGAATTAATATAATAACAGACACAAAAATACTTTCAGAAAGGTGAAGCAGATGTTTTCGTACATTTTAAAGCGTTTAGGGCAAACTATACTTGTCCTCATAGGTATAAGCCTTGTAACATTCATACTTCTGCAAGTTGTTCCTGGTGACCCTGTACAGCTTATGCTTGAAAAAAGAGCAGACCCACAGACAATTGCGGCAGTAAGACATGAACTCGGTCTTGACTTGCCTTTAACAACACAATATTTTAATTTCTTAAAAAATGCACTGCATTTTGATTTTGGTGTTTCTTATTTTTCAAAAGAACCTGTTACAGCAGTTCTTTTACGTTGTTTTAAAGTAACACTTAAACTTACATGTTTATCATTTATATTTGCGGTAGTTGTTGGTATCACATGTGGTATTATTGCTGCTATTAAACGTGGTACAGCTATTGATTCTGCGCTTATGACACTTGCTATGTTTGGTGTATCGGCGCCTTCGTTTTGGATAGCAATTATTTTACAGATTATTTTCGGTATTAAATTGAATATTTTACCTATTTCTGGTTTTGACACGCCTGTAGCGTTTATACTTCCAAGTATTGCTCTTGGAGCAAGGTATGCGGGGGATATTGCCCGTATTACGAGAACCAGTATGCTTGATGTAGTAAAACAAGATTATATCAGAACAGCAAGAGCTAAAGGCGTTAAAGAAAATTTAATTATAATGAAACATGCGCTTAAAAATGCAATGATCCCTATCATTACACTTGTTGGTACAGAACTTGGCTGTATGCTTACAGGTTCTATGCTTATCGAGCGTGTGTTCTCAGTACCTGGTATTGGAAAACTCGCCGTTGATGCAATGACATCAAGAGATTTGCCGTTGCTCGAAGGAACGGTTGTATATATTGCATTTGTTTTCGTTATGGTAAACCTTATTGTTGATATTTCTTACGCTTTATTTGATCCAAGAATACGTTATGGGAAAGGAAACAGTAAATAATGAAGATATTTAGATTTTTTACAAAACAAAAAGAATTTGAACAAGAAGTCCTTTCCTCCGATATTGAATACTCAAGCTATTATAAAGACAGTTTTAAAAGACTTAAGAAAAATAAAGTTGCAATGTTTTGTGCAGTTGTTATAGTCTTATTAATACTTATAGCTATTTTTGCTCCGCTTATATGTCCTTATGATCCTACTCATCAGGACTATGCTGCTATTTTATCACCACCATCTGCGAAACACCTTTTAGGTACAGATGAATACGGTAGAGATATATTATCAAGAATAATTTATGGTACACGTATTTCATTAAGTATTGGTGTTGTTGCTCAAATTTTAGCTAGTATAATTGGTGTTGCTCTTGGAGCAATTGCTGGATATTTCGGAGGAATAGTAGATACTATAATTTCTCGTATTATGGAAGTTTTTGCCGCATTCCCAGACCTTATTTTTGCTATGGCAATTATGACATTTATGGGAAAAGGTGTTTTAAACTTGTTTGTAGCCCTTGGTCTTCTTACATGGGTAAGAACAGCACGTTTGATTCGTGGTTCTGTAATGCAGCTTAAAGAAAAAGAATATGTTGAAGCTTCAAAAGCAAGTGGAGCTACATCATTTAGAATAATTATGAAACATTTATTCCCTAACTCTTTATCTACAATAATAGTTTTGGTTACATTAGGTATCCCAAATGCTATTATGTATGAGGCATCATTAAGCTTCTTAGGTCTCGGTGTTCAGCCACCGGCTCCAAGCTGGGGAAATATGATAAGTGCGGCACAGCCTTACATTAGCTATCGTTCATTATATAGCGTTATGCCAGGTGTTGCTATTATGATTACAGTTATTGCTTTTAATATTTTTGGCGATGGCTTAAGAGACGCACTTGATCCAAAATTAAGAACTTGATAGGAGCGAAAAAAATGAGCGAAAATTTAATTGAAGTAAAAGATTTGAGAACTTATTTTTTCATTGACGGCGGAGTGGTTAAAGCCGTTGACGGAGTTTCCTTCAATGTTGAAAGAGGTAAAACACTTGGTATAGTAGGCGAATCCGGTTGCGGAAAAAGTATTACATCTTTATCAATAATGCAGCTTTTGGAATCACCTCCGGGAAAAATCGTTGGTGGAGAAATAATATATAACGGAGAAAATCTTCTTAATAAAACAAAAGAAGAAATGAGACACATTAGGGGAAATAAAATCGCTATGATTTTCCAGGAACCTATGACATCTCTTAATCCTGTTTTTACAGTTGGTCAACAAATAGTAGAAGCTCTTTTGATTCATGAAGAAGGTATAACAAAAGAAAAAGCAAAAGAAAGAGCAATAGAAATGCTTAAACTTGTAAAAATACCTCTTCCTGAAAAGCGTTTTAATGAATATCCGCATCAGCTTTCGGGTGGTATGAGACAAAGGGTTATGATTGCAATGGCTCTTTCATGTAATCCGGAACTTTTAATTTGTGATGAACCAACAACTGCGCTTGACGTTACTATTCAGGCTCAGATTCTTGAACTTATAAATGAGTTAAAAGAAAAAACTGGTGCCTCTGTTATGATGATTACGCATGACTTAGGTGTAATAGCTGAAATTGCAGATGACGTTATGGTTATGTACGCAGGTAAGGTTGTAGAACAGGCAGATACAGATTCAATATTTGAAAAACCACTTCATCCATATACAATAGGGCTTATGAACTGTATTCCTAAACTTACAGAAGAAGTTGAAGAATTAAGTGTAATTAAGGGTATGGTGCCTTCATATGATGATATGCCAAAAGGCTGTGCATTTTGTCCACGTTGCGATTATGCTAAAAAAATATGTGAAGAAGAAATGCCTGAGCTTATAGAATTAGAAGGAAGAAAAGTTCGTTGTCATATGTATTCAGAAAAATGGAAGGAGGAAAACTAAGTGGAAAATAAAAAAGAAGAAACAAAAAAAGTTCCACTTTTACAGGTTCGTAATCTTAAAAAATGGTTTCCTTCCAAAAGTGGAGTTTTTTCCAGAAAAAAAGCATATATTAAAGCAGTAAACGATATTAGTTTTGATGTTGGATATGGTGAAACAATTGGTATTGTTGGTGAATCCGGTTGTGGTAAATCAACAATGGGTCGTTCTGTACTTCGACTTATTGAGCCAACTTCAGGTGAAATTATTTTTGAAGGAAAAGATTTTATGAAGCTTAAAGATGCTGAGCTTCGTAAATCAAGAAGCGAAATGCAGATTATTTTCCAGGATCCATACGCATCTCTTGATCCAAGAATGACAGTTGGTGAAATTATTGCCGAACCTCTCGATATTCAGACAAATCTTTCAAAAGAGGAAAAAAGAGAAAAGATTTTAAAAGTTATGGAGGTTGTAGGTTTAAATCCAAAGTATTATAACAGATATCCTCATGAGTTTTCAGGTGGTCAAAGACAGAGAATTGGTATTGCAAGAGCAATTATTTTAGGACCAAAACTTATTGTATGTGACGAGCCTGTATCTGCGCTTGACGTTTCTGTACAGGCACAGGTAATAAATCTTCTTAAAAAACTTCAAAAAGATATGGGTATGGCATATCTTTTTATATCACATGACTTAAGTGTTATAAAACATATTTCTGATAGAGTAATAGTAATGTATTTAGGTAATATAGTTGAAATAGCGGATAAAGATGATCTTTATAACAATACTCTTCATCCTTATACAAAAGCTTTACTTTCATCTATTCCTATTGCAGCAAGAAATGTAAAAAGAGAAAAAATTATTATGGAAGGAGATCTTCCATCTCCTGCAAATCCTCCTTCAGGCTGTGTATTCCATACAAGATGCTATATGGCTCAGGATATTTGCAGTAAAGAAGCGCCTAAATTAGTTGATTATGGCAACGGACATAAATGTGCTTGCCATTTTTGTAAAAATAAAGTAACAGAATAATGTAAAGGGGAGAAAATCATGAAAATTACAAACATCAAAGTTGACACTGTAGAAGTGCCTTTAGTAGAACCATTTACAATTTCACTTGGTACAATAACACATGCAAAAAGTGCTATTGTAAAAGTAGAAACAGACGAAGGAATTTTTGGTTATGGCGAAGGTGGACCTGGTATACTTATAACAGGCGAAAACTTACCTGGAACAGTTGATTGTATTAAAGTTTTTGAAAAAGCTTTAATTGGTACAGACCCTACAGACCTTGAAAAAGTATATTGGATACTTGATAGAGCAGCAGCTCATGCTCCTTGTGGAAAAACAGCTATTGATATGGCATGTTATGATATTCTTGGCAAAAAAGCCGGACTCCCTGTTTATAAATTATTAGGCGGATATTCAAACTCTATTGAAACAGATATTACAGTAGGTATTGATACACCTGAATATATGGCTAAAAAAGCAGCTGAATTTGTAAAAATGGGCTTTAACACAATTAAAACAAAAGTTGGAACAACAACAGAAGAAGATATTGCAAGAGTAAAAGCTATTCGTGAAGCTGTTGGTTCAGGTGTTAAAATCAGACTTGATGCAAACCAGGGCTGGAGTGCAAAACAGGCAATTCAGATTATCGAAAGACTTGATGAATATGATATCGAACTTGTTGAACAGCCAGTACCATACTATGATTTTGAAGGTCTTGAATATGTTACAAAAAATTCTAAAGTACTTATCATGTCTGACGAATCATGTTTTAATGCAAAAGATGCTCTCCGTCTTGTATCAAGAAGAGCAGTTGACGTTGTTAACATCAAACTTATGAAATGCGGCGGTATCCGTGAAGCTCTTAAAATTAATTCAATTTGTGAAACAGCTGGTATTGAATGTATGCTTGGTTGTATGGTAGAAGAAACAAACTTAGGTATTACAGCAGCAGCAAGTTTAGGTGCAGCTACTAAAAATATTACAAGAGCAGACTTAGACGCAACATTTACACTTTCAGAACTTATGTTTGAAGGCGGAATTGGAACAGAAGTTAAAAAAGATCTTGTATTACCTGAAGAACCTGGTTTTGGTTTTAAAGGTCTTAAAAACAGATAATTTTATATTATATTTTAAATAACATTAATTTTTAAATCTTAAGTTTTGCAAGAATGGAGTGATAAAATGTATCCGGATTTATCTTATTTATCAGTTGATTTACCAGAGGATATTTTAAAACTCAAATGGTACGGAGACTATGAAAGAGCTTTAAGAGTTATTGATATGCGTCTTCAGAAAGATATCCCAGAAGCGTTAAAACAGAGACTTATAATTGAAAAAGATATCATTCGTCTTTTACCACAAAAATATCCTTATAGCTTTGATGAAGCTTTGAAACTTTTACAGGATAATATTAGAGATTTTACAGCAGAAGAACTTGACAGACTTAGAGATGAAGACTCAACAGACTGGATCTATGTAATGGGTGAAGTAAGATTCCGTGATAACATTTTAGAAAATGTTGTAAAAACAAGAAAAGAATTCTTACCACGTGTTACAAATAAAGAACTTCTTGAAGACAGAAGTAAAAACTTTGAAATTCTTGATAAAGCAATGAAAAAAATGAAGAAAAAAGGAGAACTTACATATAAAGTACATGTAAACTCCGAGCTTAAAATCAAGAAATCAGCTGAAAGAGTAGGAGAAACAGTAAGAGTTCATATGCCTATTCCAAAAGTATATGCTCAGATAAAAGATTTTGGCATTAACAAAACTTCACCAAAAGCTACTTTTGTATCTCCTGCAGACCACCCTCATCGTTCAGTATTCTTTGAAACAAAACTTCAGGAAGACCAGAAGTTTATTGTTGATTATGATTATGTAGTAACAGCAAAATATGTTGATTTAAAACCGGAAGAAGTTTCACCGGAACAGCCAAAATTCTATCTCGAAGAACAGGCTCCACATATTCGTTTTACTCCATATTTAAGAAAACTTGTTGAAGAAGTTGTAGGTGACGAAACAAATCCTTTATTAAAAGCACGTAAAATTTATGATTACATTACATCACATACAATGTACTCATTTGTACGTCCTTACTTCCTTATAACAGATATTACAGGCTATATTTCAACATCATGGAAAGGTGACTGTGGTATTCAGGCTCTCTTATTTATAACAATGTGCCGTATAGCTGGAGTTCCTGCAAGATGGCAGTCAGGACTTTATGCAGCTCCTCACTATATCGGATGCCATGACTGGGCACAGTTCTTTGTTGCACCTTATGGTTGGCTTTATGCAGACTGTTCATTTGGTGGTTCTGCATTAAGAGAAGGAAGCGAAGAAAGATGGAATTTCTACTTTGGTAACCTTGATCCATTCCGTATTCCTGCAAACTCAGAATTCCAGTATGACTTTATGCCACCTAAAAAATTCTTAAGAAACGACCCTTATGATAATCAGGTTGGTGAAGTTGAATACTTAGACAGAGGTCTTGACGGTGATGAATATGAATGTACTCATCTTATTGTAAAAATGACAGAACAGAGAAAAGCTGCAAAAGAAGAAAAAGAAGAAGTACAGGACCTTCTTAAAAATATCAAATTAGATATGAATATAGAAGTAGAAGCAGCAGAAGAACCGGAAAGAATAGACGAAAAACCAGCTAAAAAAAGAAGCTGTAAAAAAACAAAATAAAATAACATTTTAATAAACACCCTTATTGCATTTATCAATAATCCGAATTATAATAGGAATGTTGTTGTGATAAGGGTATTTTTTTATATAGATATAATTAGAAGAGGTAATAAAATATGAATAAAATAATATCATTTTTAAAAAAGGAAGCTTTGTTATCAATATCTGCAATTTGTGCAATTTTGTCTATGTTTATAGTAAAACCAAGCACTGATTATATTTCTTATATAGATTTTAAAGTGTTATTTCTTCTTTTTTGTTTAATGACAGTAGTTGCAGGCCTTCAGGAATGTAATCTTTTTGAATATCTTGGTAATAAGCTTTTGTCAAATTGTAATAAACTTTCTAAGCTTGTTCTTATGCTCATACTTTTACCTTTTTTTGTATCTATGCTTGTTACAAATGATGTTGCTTTAATTACATTTGTTCCTTTTACAATATATATATTAAAATCAGTGAAGCAAGAAAAAATAACTGCTCTTGTAATTGTGCTTCAAACCATTGCAGCAAATCTTGGTAGTATGGCAACTCAGATAGGAAATCCACAAAATTTATATTTATATTATTATTATGATATATCTTTAAACGAATTTGTTTTTACGGTATTTCCGATTGTATTTGTTAGTCTAATACTTTTATATTTAAGTAGTTTCATAGTAAAATCAGAAAAAATAAAATTTTCACTTGAACAAAATACAGGTATAAAAAATTATAAAATTTTAAAATTATGCTGTGTTTTATTTATATGTTGTATTTTAACCATATTTAATCTTTTAGACTATAGAGTATTAACCGTTATAGTTTTAGGTGGGGTTTTAATTTTTTGTAAACAACTTATACATAAAGTTGATTATTCTTTGCTTTTGACTTTTGTATGCTTTTTTATTTTTTCAGGGAACCTTGGGAACATTGAAGCTGTACATAATTTTTTAAGTGCACTTTTAGCAAAATATACGCTTATAACATCTCTTATATCAAGTCAGATTATAAGTAATGTACCAACAGCAGTTTTAATGTCAGGATTTACGAATAATTGGAAAGAGCTTTTACTTGGAGTGGATATAGGAGGTCTTGGTACACCTGTTGCATCACTTGCAAGCTTAATATCTATTAAGTATTATTTCAGGGAAAAGAACGCAGAAAAACTTAAATTTTTTGGTTTATTTTCTGTATTAAATATAATAGGGATTATAATTTTAATTCCGATAGCTTATTTAATAATATAATAAAATTTATGTGAATATATTTAAGAAAAGAGACGTTTAGTATAATGAAAACAATAAGACCAAATTTCTATAATTCATTTAAATGCAGTGCATCAAAATGTAGTGATACTTGCTGTGCAGGTGGGGAGATAGATATTGACGAAGATACTCTTTTAAAATACAAATTACTTAAAGATGACTTTAGAGAGTTTCTTTGGGAGAATATTACAAAAAGTGATGATAATTCATATTGCTTTAAATTAAAAGAAGGGGACAGATGTCCATTTTTAGACGAAAAAAATCTTTGTATAATCGTTTCTAAATATGGATTTGAAATGACATCTGAAATATGTAGAAATCATCCAAGGTTTTTTGAATGGTACGGGGAATTTAAAGATGAAGGAATAGGTTTATGTTGTGAAGAAGGGTGTCGTCTCCTTTTTCAAAATGAGGAACAACTTATTTTTGAAGAGTTGGAAACAGAAAACGAATGCATAGATGAGTTTGATGCCGGAGAAAAATATTTGTCCGGCATTCTTTATAAAGCAAGAAAAAAAGTTTATGATATATTGCAAAACAGAGAACTCTCTTTGACAAACAGGTTGATAGAAATTTTAGAGTATTCAAAATATTTGCAAAAAAATATTTTTAATGTAGA
>CALWSX010000093.1 GCA_944384285.1 uncultured Lachnospiraceae bacterium | reverse complement strand
CATATCCCTGTAGTAGCCTTACCTACCGGAACTATTTAATTTACGTGTTGAGTCTACTACTATTTAAAAAATTTGTCAACACCTTTTTTTGAAAATTTTTCCCGTTAATAAAAATTTAAGATATTGTTATAAAGCCAAAAATAATATAAAATACCATTAATGAATGTTTTACGGAGGTCTTTATGTATAAAAAAATACTTGAAATACTTTTAGAAAAAAACGACTATGTTTCAGGTGAAGAACTTGGAAAACTTCTTAATATATCACGTTCAGCAGTTTGGAAAAATATAAATAAATTAAGAGAAAACGGATATGAAATTGATTCCGTTACAAAAAAAGGATATAAAATTTTAAATAATAACGACATCTTAAATGAAGCCGAAATTAAATCAGCTATAAAAAATAAATCTTTTATTAAAAAAATTTATTACTATGACCAAGTTGATTCAACAAATAATGAATTAAAACATATTCTTTCCGAAAATACCGAAGAAGGCATTATTGTTGTTAGTGATATTCAGACAAGCGGAAGAGGACGTCTTGGACGTACTTGGGTATCTCCAAAACAAACTGGAATTTATATATCTCTTTCTCTTACACCAAATATTATGCCTTTTGAATGTTCTTCTTTAACATTAGTAGCTGCGTTAGCTGTTTCAAATGCATTAAAAAATGTTTGTAACGTTCCGGCATCAATAAAATGGCCTAATGATATTTTGATAAATAATAAAAAAGTCTGCGGCATTTTAACAGAAATGAGTGCTGAAATTGATAAGTTAAATTATATTATTATCGGCACCGGAATAAATGTCTCTACAGAATTTTTTGACGAAGAACTAAATAAAACTGCTACATCTATATTTTTGGAAACAAACAAAAAATTTGAAAGAAAAAAAATAATTTCTGAATTTCTATTTGAGTTTGAAAAATATTATAATAAATTTTGTGAAGAAAATGGATTTTCAGAAATTCTTGAAGAATACAAACAAAATTGTATAACTTTAAATAAAAAAGTAAAAGTTTTATGTAAAGAAAGTTTCTTAGGAACTGCTGTTGGAGTAACAGAAAAGGGCGAACTTATTGTTAAACTTATGGACGGAGAAGAAAGAGTAGTTTCAAGCGGAGAAGTTTCTATACGATAAATACGGAGGTTTATTATGGATAATAACAAAACTATACTTGCATCAGCATCTTATGAAAAACAGAAATATTATATAAATAACGACTTTTATGACCTTCCACAGCAAATTAAAAATGAGATTAAAACTATCTGTGTAATTATGGCAGAAAGATTAAGATGTGTTTTTATAATGAGATTTCATGATGACGGAGAAATATATTTTGAAACCGTAGATGATAATGACCCTAACTTTGATAACATTGGCGCCGAACTTGATATTAGAGAATTATACAGAGAAAAAGAAGAGCTTCTTTCTTCTTTGAAACTTTGGTATCTTGTTTTTAAACAGAACAGAACTGATTTAATATAATATTTTAATTTTGTAAATAAATTGTGGTGATAAAATGATATTATTTTTCAACAGAAAAGAACTTTTTGTTACATTTTCTATAGATAAACAGTCTGAAATACGAAAAATATTAAATGAAAATTCAATAGATTATAAGATAAAAATAAAAAATCAAAATTCTAAAAACAGATACTTACAAAATCCTGATTTTTCATGCGAATATATTTTTTATGTCCATAAAAAAGACTATGACAAAGCATTTTATTTAATAAACAAAAAATAAAAAAGCCTTCTTACGAAGGCTTTTTTTATTATTCATTATCTACTTCTGCCATATGCTCAATAAGCATTAAAAGTTTGTTTGAATAACCCCATTCATTGTCATACCATGATACAAGTTTTACAAATGTATCTGTAAGAGCTATACCTGCTTTTGCATCAAATATAGATGTATGTGGGTCTGTCATAAAGTCGCTTGATACTACATCGTCTTCTGTGTATGCAAGAATACCTTTCATACTTCCTTCTGAAGCTTCTTTTACTGCTTTTTTAATTTCATCATAAGTTGCAGGATTTTTTAATTTACATGTAAGGTCAACAACAGAAACATTGACTGTTGGAACTCTAAAACTCATGCCTGTAAGTTTTCCGTTTAACTCAGGAATAACTTTACCTACAGCTTTTGCAGCTCCTGTAGATGAAGGAATAATATTTGCAGCCGCTGCACGTCCACCTCTCCAGTCTTTTTTAGATGGGCTGTCTACAGTTTTCTGTGTAGCTGTTGTTGCATGAACTGTTGTCATTAAACCTTCAACAATACCAAAATTATCATTTATAACTTTTGCCAAAGGCGCAAGACAGTTAGTTGTACATGAAGCATTTGAAACAACATTCATATCTTTTGTATATTTATCTTCGTTTACACCCATTACAAACATAGGCGCATCGTCTGAAGGTGCAGAAATAACTACTTTTTTTGCTCCTCCTTCAAAATGTTTAGACGCTTTTTCTATTGTTCTGAAAACACCTGATGATTCTACAATATATTCAGCTCCAGCGTCTTTCCAAGGGATTTCGTTTGGATTCATACAATTTGTAACTGCTATCTTTCTGCCATTAACAATAAGAGCATTATCTGATACCTCAATATCTCCCTTAAATCTTCCATGAACTGTATCATATTTAAGCATATATGCCATATAATCAAGGTCAATAAAAGGATCATTTATAGCAACAACATTTATATCTTTTCTGTCAAATGATGCTCTGAGTACAAGTCTTCCTATTCTACCAAAACCGTTAATACCAACTTTTATCATTAAAAATCCCTCCCTATTCTTATTTTATAAATAGTCATTTTTTACAAGGTCAATAATTGATACTGCTAAAAGTGCAGCTCCTACTGCAACTGAAACGGCACTCAAAACTAATTTTGTTATTTTCATAAAAATACCTCCATAGTATTATTTAAAATAATCAACACCAGATTTAAAAATTTTCTGATCATAGTTTCCAAGTACATTTTTATAAAGTCCATTTCCAATTCGTTCAGAGTGTCCCATTTTACCAAACACTCTTCCGTCAGGACTTGTAATACCTTCTATTGCAAGCATAGATCCATTTGGATTATATTTAATATCCATTGTTGGATTTCCGTTAAAATCAACATACTGTGTTGCTATCTGTCCGTTTTCTTTAAGTTTATTTATAACATTCATAGGAGCGATAAAACGTCCTTCCCCATGAGAAACAGGTATTGTATGAATATCATTTACATCAACACCCCAAAGCCATGGAGATTTATTTGAAACTATTTTTGTATTAACAAGACAAGATACGTGTCTGCCTATGTTATTGAATGTAAGAGTAGGACTATCATCTGTCATATCTTTAATTTCACCGTAAGGTACAAGACCTAATTTTATTAATGCCTGGAAACCGTTACAAATACCAAGCATTAAACCATCACGGTTATTAAGAAGATTCATTACTGCTTCTTTTACTTTTGGATTTCTAAAAATAGCTGCAATAAATTTTCCTGATCCATCAGGTTCATCACCTGCACTAAATCCACCAGGAAGCATAATAATCTGAGAATTATCTATAAGTTTTACCATTCTGTCTATTGTATCATTGAGGAGATTTTCATTTCCATTTAATACAACAAGCTGATTAACTTCTGCTCCTGCATTTCTAAAAGCTTTTTCTGAGTCATATTCACAGTTT
>CALWSX010000092.1 GCA_944384285.1 uncultured Lachnospiraceae bacterium | reverse complement strand
ATTTTCAATATTGGTATAATCTCCGGTATAGTAAAATACGCTGTCAATCTGTTCTGCACCTTTTTCAGCAGGACATATAACATATTCAGAAAATACTTCGTTACTGGTTGTAAGATCGTCCCATTTTGTGCCATATAAACAGAAGAAGAGATATGTATTTACTTCATCTTCTGTATTTATCTCAACTCGTTTAATTTTCGTATTATTTGCCATGTTGCCTTGTAATCGTCCTATAAGGCTATTATCTGTCATTGATACAGAAAGATTCTCTTTATAAGGAATTATTTCAACAGAATTTTTAAGAACACCTATAAAAGAAAATGCTACTATAGACAAGAAAATAAGGGTAATTATAACGATAAGGATTTGTTTTTTTAACAGCTTTTTCTTTACAGCATGAAAAGAAGCAGCTTTTTGATATTCTATATCCGTATTAAGATCAGAAATAACAATTTGATTATCATTTCCCATTTCTTCATATAATTCTCTGCATAATGAACATTCTGCTAAGTGTTCTTTAATGATTAACTTACTTTCTTCACTACATACACCATCATAATATAGTGGTAAAAGGTCTTGTATCAGATTGCATGGATATTTCATTTAACACCCTCCTTTATTTTTAGTTTTGCACGGTGATAAGTAACTCGTGCCCAGCTTTCACTCTTCTCAAACAGTATTCCTATCTCTTTAAAAGATAAATCTCCAAATGTACGCATCCAAAATACTTCCTTGTAAGGTTCATCTAATGAATGAAGTAACCTGTGTATTTGGTATGCAGTTTCTTTATCCATTAATTTTTGTTCGATTGATTCATTAGATGAAATAACCTCTAAAGGATAATTAATATGTCGTTGTTGTTTTTTTAATGTTGTATAAAATGTATTTTTAGCAATTTGGCATAGCCATACACTAAGCTTACATTCACCTCGAAATGTATCAATTTTCTTTAAAGCTTTAAAGAAAGCATTTTGGGTAATTTCATCTGCTAATAATTCGTTTTTGCAAAGAGATAAAACATATTGAAATACTATATCATAATATTCAGAGTATATTTTCTCAAATTCTTTCACCCAAACACCTCCTTTGATTTTAGAACTTATAATATTTCTGTCTTTTTATAATTACTATATAAGTTAATATTGCGAAAACTATATCTGAAATACGTATTTTGTCAAATAAAACATAAGCTGTGACAAATAATATAAGTATGATACATAAAATAATAAGTTTTGAAACTATACCTTTTTCTAATGTATACCATGTGCCAAAAGCCATAAAAGGTGTAAAGAGATTAAAAATCATCCAACCATATAAAAACAAAGAGGAATATACGCTTTTGGTTAATTTTGCGGTCAAATAATATGTACTTACCATTCCAAAACAAAATAAGAAAACGTTAATGGCTGCTCTTTTAGGTGTACTGCTGTAAATTGCAAGTATTGTACATAAGAAAATCCAAACTGACATTTGAGAAAATATATTGCCAAGATTGGTAGTATAAATATCAAGAAATTTAATAGCAATTCCAGACAATAGACCTGTGCAGGTAATTATACCTGTATAAAAGAGTGTTTTTGTAAATGATATATTTTTATTTGAATCCTGCAGTTTGTTTTGTAATTTCATAATTTATCATTCCTCCGTATTTATGACTACGGAGAAGGCAAAACGTTACAAAATTTATAAAATTATTTTTAAAATAACTAACAATATTATAATCTTAAGGCATCATATATAGTTTAACTTTTCTGTAGTGAAAATACAATTTTGTTAATTTATCTTTACTTTTTTGCCTAAGGATAAATTATTTTTGTTTTAAAATTAATTAATAATAATTATTGTTTAGATTGACATATATAATAAAGTTTGTTACTATTTAGTTAGATGATACTAACTAAATTTAAGTGAAAATTTGATTTTAGATAGAAGGTGTTTTTATGAAAAACAAATTTCAAGTTGAAGGAATGCACTGTCAAATGTGTGTAAACAAGATAACAAAAGGTGTATCGGAAATAGAAGGAGTAAATAAGGTTTTTGTAAATTTAGAAGAGAAAACCATGGAATGTGAATACGATCAAGAAAAAGTATCCGTAGATAAAATAACAAAGAAAGTAGAAGAATTAGGGTTTAGTGCAAAACTTTATAATAATGAAGAAAAAAATGATACCAAAATAACAAAAACAAAGTTTGAAGTTGAAGGAATGCACTGTCAAATGTGCGTGAACAAGATAACAAAAGGTGTATCGGAAATAGAAGGAGTAAATAAGGTTTTTGTAAAATTAGAAGAAAAAACCATGGAATGCGAATATGATAAAGAAAAAGTATCTGCAGAGAAAATAATAAATACAATAGAGGAATTAGGTTTTAGCGCACAAATTCAAGATAAAAATAAAAAAGATGGAATAAATGATAATAATAAAGAGGACATAAATATTAGTAAAAAGAACATTGAAGAAAAACATAATAAAGAAGAAAATAAAAAAACTGTAAAAAAGAAATTTGAAGTCCTTGGAATGAGCTGTGAAGCGTGTTCTGCGGGAATATCAAAAACAGTTTCGAAATTAGACGGAGTAATAAATGCAGAAGTAAGCCTTATGGGTAAAAGTATGGAGTGCGAATATGATGAAGATAAAATTACTCCAGATGAAATAATAAAAGCAATAGAAAAAATAGGGTATAATGCAAGTCTTTTAGGACAAGACAAAAAAGAAACAAAAAAGTCAGATGTAGAATTTAAAGAAGTTGAAAAATTTACTCCTGTAAAACAGAGATTAATTATTTCAATAATTTTTCTTGTAGTACTTATGTATATATCTATGGGAAGTATGATGGGGTTACCAGTTCCGTCTTTTCTTAAAGGTACAGAAAATGCTCTTACTTTTTCTTTTTTACAATTTTTATTAACACTTCCTGTAATATATGTAAACAGAAAATTCTTCTTTGTAGGATTTAAAGCTCTTATTAACCGTATACCAAACATGGATACACTTGTAGCGGTTGGTTCTCTTTCTGCTTTGATTTATGGTATATTTTCTATTTTTATGATAGGCTACGGGCTTGGTCACAGTGATTTTCATTTAGCACATAAATATGCTATGAATCTTTATTTTGAATCTTCTGCAATGATACTTACACTTGTAACGGTAGGCAAATTTTTGGAAGAACGTTCAAAGGGAAAAACAAATAATGCGATAAAAGAACTTTTAAATCTTTCTCCTAAAAAAGCACTTGTTTTAAGAAATGGAAAAGAAGAATTAATTTCTACAGAGGATATTGTTGTAGGTGATATAATTATAATTAAACCAGGTGAAAGTATCCCTGTAGATGGTATTCTTGTAGAGGGTTCATCAAGTGTAGATGAATCTGCAATTACAGGTGAAAGTATTCCTGTAGAAAAAGAAATTGGAAGTAACCTTATTTCTGCAACTGTGAATAAAACAGGTTATTTTAAAATGAAGGCTACAAAAGTTGGAGCAGATACAACATTATCAAAGATAATTGAACTTGTTAAAAATGCCTCTACTTCAAAGGCACCTATTGCAAGCCTTGCAGATAAGGTTGCAAGTATTTTTGTACCAGCAGTTATAACTATAGCTGTAATTTCTGTAATTGTGTGGCTTTATCTTGGAGAAAGTTTTGCATTTGCTTTATCAATAGGTATTTCTGTACTTGTAGTTTCTTGTCCATGTGCTCTTGGTCTTGCAACTCCTGTTGCTATAACGGTAGCAATGGGAAGATGTGCAAAAAAAGGCATACTTATAAAAAATGCAAGGGCCCTTGAAACATTACATTCAGTTAATACAGTCGTGCTTGATAAAACGGGTACTATAACAGAGGGAAAACCGGAAGTTACAAAAGTTTTAACTTTAAGTGGATATGAAGATGAATTTATAAAAATAGCTGCTTCTCTTGAAAAACAAAGCGAACATCCTCTTTCAGAGGCTATATTAAATTATTATGGAGAAAATGAACTTTATACTGTGTCAGAATTTAATACAGTTTCTGGAAAAGGAATAAATGGTAAAATAGGAGAAGATCTTTATTATGGTGGAAACTATTCATATATGAATTCTTTAAATGTGGATATGAGTATCATTAATAATGAGGTTGAAGAATATATCAAAAAAGGGAATACCCCTATGTTTTTTACAAAAAATAATGAACTTTTAGGTGTAATTTTTGCTGCTGATAAAATCAGAGATACAAGTATTGAAGCTGTGAAAAAACTTAAAAGTATGAATATAGAAGTGAAAATGCTTACAGGTGATAATAAAGTTACAGCAAATGCCATAAAAGAGAAAGTTGGATTAGATGATGTAATAGCAGAAGTTTTGCCTGAGGATAAGGAAAAAGTGATACAAGAAATACAAAACTTAGGTAAGAAAACCGTTATGGTTGGGGATGGTATAAATGATTCTCCGGCTCTTACAAGAGCTGATGTTGGTGTTGCAATAGGAAACGGTACAGATATTGCTATAGAAAGTGCAGATGTTGTGTTAATGAAAAGTGATCTTCTTGATGTTTGCGAAGCGATTTCTTTTAGCAAAAAAACAATAAGAAACATAAAAGAAAACCTTTTTTGGGCATTTTCTTATAATATTATAGGAATACCTATAGCTTTTGGTATTTTATATCCTAAATATGGCATAACTCTTTCACCTATGATTGCAGCGTTATTTATGAGTATAAGTTCTGTCTTAGTTACTTCAAATGCTTTAAGATTGT
>CALWSX010000091.1 GCA_944384285.1 uncultured Lachnospiraceae bacterium | reverse complement strand
ATTCACTTTTCTCAGATGCCGAACAGACAGAACCACCAAGAGTATATGCCATAAGCTGACATCCATAACAAATTCCTAATACAGGTACTCCAAGTTCAAATATTTCTTTTGAAATTTTAGGAGATTTTTCATCATATACACTATTTGGTCCACCTGAAAATATAATTCCTTTTGGATTTAATTCTTTAATTTTATCCATGGAAATATTATATGGTTTTACTTCACAGTATACTTTTAATTCTCTGACTCTTCTTGCGATAAGGCTACTATACTGGCCTCCAAAGTCTAATATAAGAATTAATTCATTTTTCATTAAACAGTTCCTCCAAAACAAAATTTTTCTTAAGTAAAAATTTTAAAGCTTAATTATTTAGATTCTTCAATTAATTTTTTCTTTTTTTCTTCCCTTTTTGCTCTTTTTTTCATTCTGAAATTATCAATAGAAATATAAACGATTGGAACAAAAATGAGAGTAATTATTGTAGACAAAGCAAGACCAAAAATAACTGCTATACCTAAAGGTCTTTGCATTTCAGTACCTTCACCACCCAAAATTGCCATTGGCACTAACCCAAGAATTGTAGTAAGTGTTGTCATTAAAATAGGTCTTAAACGTGTAGGTCCTGCAATTCTAATAGCATCTTCAGCTGATAAACCATCAGATTCTTTTAACTGATTAGCTGCGTCAATTAATACAATCGCATTGTTAACAACCATACCACTAAGCATTATAAAGCCCATAAAGGCTGTGATTGTAATAGTATTTCCTGTAACAAAAAGCCCCAAAATACCACCTGTTATAGCAAGAGGCATTGAAAACATTACAACAAATGGATGAACAAGAGATTCAAATTGTGATGCCATTATCATAAATACAAGTAAAATAGCAACTAAAAGTGCAAGAATAAGATCACTAAATGTATCTACCATTGCTTCTGTCATACCACTGAATTCATAATAATATCCATCAGGGAAAGGATATTCATTAAGGACTTTTAAAGCTTCATTTTTAAATCTTTGAGAATCAAGTATTGAGTTATCAGCTTCTATTGTCAAATAAGGTTGCTGATTTACTCTTGTTATACTTACAGAGCTATCTTTTATAGTAATATCAGCAAAATCTTCAATAGGTACAGAAGCCCCTGTTGGAAGATCAACAGTTAATCCTTTTAAATCATCAATATACTTTGTTCTCTCGTCTGCATATTGTACCTTTATATCGTATTCATTTCCATCTATTTTATACTGAGTTGCAACACCACCGCTTATAGCATTTTTAATTATACCTGCAAATGCAGAAGTGTTTATACCGTATTCGGTTGCTTTTTGTCTGTCAATTTTAATTTCTACTTCTGGTATAACTTCACCTGCAGAAGATGTAACATCTTTTGCACCTTCTATACCTTCAATATGTTTAACAATGTCATTACTAATATCAGTTAAAATCTCTGTATCATTACCTTTAATATCAAATGACAAAGATTTTCCGCCAAAACTTCCCATCGCCATTGATGAAGCTGAAACTGTTATTTCTGCTCCAGGAATTCTGTCTGTAAAAAGTTTCAAATCATCACAAAACTCACTTGTAGAAATATCTCTATTCTTTTGTTCAACAAGTTCAACATATACAGTAGCAGAATCTGTACCTGAAGACATAACAGAACCACCAACCATACCATATGATTTTTCAATACAATCATAGGTTGATATTTTATCAAGTACCAAATCAACAACCTCTGTTGTTTGATCTAATTCTGTTCCTTTTGGCATACTTATACTGATTTGAGCAGAACCTTCATCTATTTTTGGCATAAGGTCTACACCAATTATAGGAATAATTGCAAGTGTAACAACAAAGACAATAATTACAGTTAAAACAGTTTTTTTCTTTTTATCTAAAGCTTTGTTAAGAACATTTTTATAAAATAAATAAATCTTATCTATGCCTATGCCTATTTTATCAGACAAATTTGAAAGTTTATTTTCTTTATGCATCTTTATATCTGGAATTGCTAAAAGTTTTGAGCACGCCATTGGTACAACTGTAAGAGCAATTACAAGTGATGCAAAAAGAGAAAAACAAATTGTATATGCGAGGTTAGAAAGAAGCTGTCCAAATGAACCTCTTACAAAAATAAGAGGTAAAAATACTGCAACAGTTGTAAGAGTTGATGCTGTAATAGCCATTCCTACCTGATTTGTTCCAACTGCAGCTGCTTCTTTTGGATTTTTTGTAAGTTCATAATGTCTGTAAATATTTTCAAGAACAACTATTGAGTTGTCAACCAACATACCAATACCAATTACTACACCGCCCATTGATATGATATTCATTGTCATATTTTTAATATACATAAGGCCAAATGTAGCAAGTATAGAAGTAGGAATAGAAATACCTACAACCAAAGCTGTTTTCCAGTTCCTTAAGAATAAAAGGAGAACTAAAACAGCAATAGCTGCACTTAAAAATGCAGTGTTGGCAACATTACTTATTGAAAGTTCAATATAATCAGCTGTTGATGTAAGTAAAATAAGATTTATATTTCCAAATTTTTGATTCAAATCATCTATTGTTTTTATTATCTTTTCAGATACATCTACAATATTAGCTGTTGATTCTTTTGAAATTGAAAGGATAAGTCCTTCTTTTGAATTTATTACAGAATATGATGTTCTATCTACATTTCCTTCAACAACTTGAGCTATATCAGATAATGCTATTTTTGCGCCTGTTGGTGTAGATATTGGGATATTTTCTATATCTTGAATTGATTCAAATTCTCCAACTGTACGAACCTGGAGGTTATATCCACCCTGTCCAACTGTACCAATAGGCATATTGATATTTTCTGCTGCAAGAGTCTGTGAAATTTGAGTCATCGAAATTCCATACCCTTTTAATTTTTCGGGATCAACTATTACTTGAATTTCTTTAACGTCTCCACCATAAACATCTGCTGATGAAACACCAGCTATTCTTTCAAACTGATTAACTATATTATCTTCTGCAAAATTATTAAGTTCGTCTAATGACATTCTATCACTTGTAAGACCAACCATAATAGTTTGGGCATTAACATCAATTTTAAGTACCATAGGAGTACTTGCATCTTCAGGCAAACTTCCTTTTATAAGGTCAATTTTTTCTCGTAAATCTATAGCTGCTAAATCAATGTCTGTACCATCTATAAATTGAACTATTATCATAGATGAATTTGCTGAAGATACGGAAGATACCTTATCAACATTACTTACAGAAGATAAAGCTCCTTCCAATGGTTCTGTTATAAGTTTTTCTACTTCTTTTGGACCTGCTCCATAATAAGTGGTATTTACGAAAACAACAGGTACATCAACAGAAGGCATAAGGTCAAGGTTTAAAGCTCTATATGAAACAATACCGGCAAGCCATACCATAAGGAGAATCATAAGAGTTGTAACCGGACGTTTTATTGATGCTTTTGCAAACATGTATTATTCCCCCTTACTTGAAGAAACAACTTCAATTTCATCTCCGTCATTAATATAAGTCTGGCCTTTTGTAATTACTAAATCACCATTTTTTAATCCACTAGTAATTTCAATTTTTTCACCTGTTTCTATGCCAGTTTCAACCTGAACCTGTTTTGCTTTTCCGTCTACTGATAAATATACATATTTACCTTCTTCATTTTCAAGGACAGCATTTTTAGGAACAACAAGAGCATCTTTATTCTCTTCTTTAGTAAATACTACTTCTCCAAACATTCCGGATTTTATTTTTCCGTCAGGATTATCAATTTCTAATTTAACATCAAAAGTTCCCGCTTGATTTGCTCCAGCGTTAACAGCAATAATTTTTCCTGTAAAAGGTATTTGTGATACAGCCTTAATATATACGTCTGCCTCATCACCAACTTTAAGTGAAGAAATGAGTTTTTCTGAAACACTTACAACAATGTTTATCTTATCTGTATTTACGATTGTAAAAGCAGGTCCTGTTTGTGACATCATAGAACCTTCAACAGCGTTAACAGCTGTAACCACTCCACTAATAGGAGCTTTTACATCACAGTCAGCAAGTTTTTGTACTGCTGAATTGTATTGAGCTTGCGCAAGTGCCAATCCATCTTTTGCTCGTCTTTCATTTTCTTCAGGAATTGTTGTAATTGAAAGCTCATAAGCTGTTTTTGCCTGTTCATAAGCTCTTTCAACTGTATCAAATTCTGTTTTTGCTACTACATTGTTTTCATAAAGTACTTTTGTATTTTCATAATTTGTTTTTGCTGCTTCATAAGCTATTTTAGCATTAAGCTGTGTTGTTTGCATACTTGATCCATTAACAAGATCAAGAGATGTCTGGGCCTGTGCTAATGATGCTTTTGCGCTTTCACAAGCAAGTTCAACATCTCTTTTATCAACAGAAAGTAAAATATCCCCTTTATTTACTTTTTCACCTATTTCAAAATTAATATTAGTTACAATTCCAGGAACTTTTGCAAAAACATTAACTTCTGATTGACCTTTAACTTTTGCAGAATAAGAAGTTTCATTTTTTATTGTTTCTGTTTTTGCAGCAGTTGTTTCTACAGGAATCGTTTTAGCTACTTCTTGTACAGTGTTGTCTTTTGAACCACATGCTGTAGTAAAAAGAACAGAAGTAATAATTGTAAATGCAATTAATTTTGATTTTTTCTTCACTTTAAAACCACCCTTCTAATAATGATATAAAATCTATAAATCTCTTTTTTACCCAAATAATTTATATTTAAAAGACATAGTCTTTATAATTTTTATGATTTATGCTTATTTTTTATTTTTTATGAAACATATTGAACAGCTAGATTTTTTTTGTAGTCGTTATTATTTTTAAAATATTTTAAAATTCCCATAGATATAGGTAAAGCTACAAAAAAGCTTGCTATATTTGCAATAGATTGAGAAACTTCTATTCCTAAAAGTCCATAAAAATGACTACAAAACAAAAGAATTGGTATAAAGAAAAGTCCTTGTCTTGAAATTGCCACAAAAATCGATTTTTTGTAATTTTTAAGGCTTAAAGTATCATATCCGTTATTATCGAAAACTCCATTAATGGGAAAGATATACATTGAAGCCTCAGAGCTCTTGTACCAACTTCTACAACAATACTTTCATCTCTGAAAAGTGAAATTAAAAAAGCTGAATTTGTATAACATATAAGCGTGAATATAAACATTATTATTGTAGTTGTTTTTACACTAAAAACAAATCCATCATAAATACGTCTGTACTCTTTTGCTCCGTAATTAAATGTACAAACAGGTTGAAAACCTTGTCCAAAACCTATTACTACAGCATTTACAAAAAATACAATTCTTGTTACAACAGACATTCCGGCTATTGCAGCATCACCAAATGCTCCTGCTGATACATTTAAAAGAATGGCTGCAATACTTGTAAACCCTTGACGGCATAAAGACGGGAACCCTCTGAAAAAAAGCTCTCTAAAATATACGGTTGAAAATGTAAAGTGTTTTATATTAATCCTTATATTTCCGCTTTTTACTGTTCCTATATACATAATACAAAAACTAATAAACTGGCTTAATGATGTAGCAAGACCTGCTCCTGCAACCCCCATATCAAAGTAGAAAATAAAAATAGGGTCAAGAACTATATTTATTAGTCCTCCCGAAACAACTCCAAGCATAGAATAAAAAGCATTCCCCTGAAATCTTAATTGACTGTTTAAAACAAATTGGGCTGTCATGAAAGGAGCTCCCAATAATATAAATTTTGCATAGCTTTTTGCTTCCGGGAAAATAGTATCAGTGGATCCTAATAAAACAACTATTTCATCTAAAAAAATCAATCCAAAAATACTGATTAATAATCCGATAAAAAAAAGCTGTAAAAAAACCTACAGCTGTCATTTTTGACGCTTGTTCGAAATTTCTTTCTCCAAGCTTTGTAGAAATATAACTACCAGAGCCTTGCCCACAAAAAAAACCAGTTGCCTGTATAATTGCCATAAGAGAAAATACAACACCAACAGCAGCCATTGCAGTTGTGCTTATTCTACCAACAAAAAAAGTGTCTGCCATATTGTAAATTGAGCTTATAAGCATACTGATTATTGTTGGAACTGCAAGTATACTTATTAGCTTTGAAACCGATGTTTTTGTCATATAAATGTGCTTTTCTTCAAAAGAATTGAACTTTTTCATATACTTCTCCAAAAATCTATATATGTATTTTATTTATTTAAATATGTCAAGAGCTTAACTATATTGTAACACATTTATAATTATAAGACAATCTAAAATTTATAAAACTACCCAAAAATTTATTATATTATTTATATATTTTAATTATATAGTTACAATTATTTTAATTTAATTCTTATGTATTGCTAATTAATTTAAACTATGGATTATTATAATAATACAAATATTTAATTATAAAAAGATTGACATATATTTTCATTTGATGTATAGTACAGAAATGGGAATGAAGTTCTCCCTTGGTTATAAACCTAAATTGCTATTTAGCTGATGACTTCTGTGTTTTTACATAGAAGCCATCAGTTTTTTTTGTAAATAAATTGTTTCTGAGGTGATAATTTGAAAAATTTAATTAAAAATGTTGGAAAAACTTATTCTTTGCAAATTGTTTTAGCTTTAATTGCTATCCCTATTGGTATTATTATTGGCTTAATAGATACTATATTTGGGAAAGTTCTGTTAATGATAACAAGTTTTAGAGATTTACATCCTCAGTATTTAATTCCATTTTTACCTTTGGCAGGTATTATAATTGTATTTTTTTATACCCGATTTGGGGAAAAAGCAGTAAAGGTATGAATCTTGTATTTGAGGTAGGACATGGTGATGAAGCTGAGATTCCTTTTAGGTTAATACCTTTTGTTATTTCGGGCACCTGGATCACACATTTATTTGGAGGAAGTGCAGGACGAGAAGGTGTAGCAGTACAAATTGGTGCAACTTTTTCTCACTTTATAGGAAGACATATCCCATTAAAAAATGCTTCTAAAATATTTCTTGTTGTCGGAATGGCTGCAGGCTTTGCAGGCCTTTTCCAAACGCCAATAGCAGCAATCTTTTTTGCAATAGAAGTATTAGTTGCAAGTGAATTAAAGTATGAAGCTTTATTTCCGGCACTAGTTGCATCCTTTTCGGTAAGTACTACTTCTAAATTGCTTGGTCTTGAAAAATTTACTTTTAGTCTTACAAACCAAATTTCTATAGATACATATTTTGTTATAAAGTTATTAATTTTAGGTATCATATTTGGCATTGTTGGTGGTGGATTTGCTTACTTTTTAAAAGAAACAAAACAATTTGTTTCAAATAAAATAAAAAATCCAATTCTTAGGATAGCTTTATTTGGTATTATATTAAGCATAATATTACTCATTTTATATAAAGGAAGATATTCCGGTTTGGGTACAAATTTAATACAAGCTTCTTTTAATAATGGATTTATATATAAATGGGATTGGATTTTAAAATTTATACTTACAATTCTAACATTATCAATAGGTTTCCAAGGCGGAGAAGTAACCCCTCTTTTTTCTATTGGTGCTTCTTTAGGGGTTGTAATTGGTACTTTATTGGGGCTTCCAATAGAATTTACAGCAGCTTTAGGATATGCTGCCATATTTGGAAGTGCTACTAACACATTATTTGCACCTATTTTTATTGGTGCAGAAGTTTTTGGTTTTGAATATCTCCCTTATTTTTTCATAGTCTGTACAATTTCATATATATTTAATATGAATAAATCAATTTATTCATTACAAAAAGTAAAATCAAATTAATATTCATGATATAAAATTGCAAAAAATAAAAACCTCTTTAATTAAAGAGGTTTTTTTATATTTATTTAGCTGATTTTTCAAAATGTATCATAATTAAAGATTTTATAGTATCATAGAGAAACTTTTTTGTTTGAGCATCTGTATTTTTAATCGAACGTATTAAAACAGGTAATTCTTTTGTCCAAGAATTTGTGAAATTCTGTATATTATCCATTCCACTTAAATCTAAAATATTAAATAATGCGTCTACAAAATGTTCTCTTTCTTCGCAAGAAAGAGATTCAAGCCATTTTTTTATATTATCATTAATAAAAACACTTGTTTTTGATATATTTTCTCCATATATAAAATCATTTTCTCCTACACCCCATGTAAAAGGGTTATGTTGAAAAATTCCAATCTGGCTGCTTTCAACAACAGAATATTCTTCTTGATTTTCAAGAAGTATTCCAACAAATGATTGCGTAGGTATTGTTTTATTAATTTTATTTTTTATCTCTTTATACTCATCTTTATCAAATAAAGACATAGAAAAACCTGGTCCGTCATGGCTGAAAATAGTATCTATTTTGTTTTTAATTTGTTTTTCAGTAAATACAGATGAATATACTGCAAGATTTCCCCCTTTTGAGTGTCCACCAACATAAATTTTTCCGTTAAGCTCTTTCCCCAATTCATCTAAATATCTTAAAGCATGTGTTTGAGATGGAACTGGCATCATATACGCCATATTGAAATCTTCTTTCCAGCCCACAACAGATGTATCCGTTCCTCTAAATGCAATATAAGACAAATTATCATCTATAATAAATGTGACTGCAAAAAATTGCTCATCATTTTCTTTACTGGTTATACTCCTGCATTTGTAAACATAAACATCCCTAAATCTTTTATTCATACCAACACCAAATAAAAGATCTTTATTTAATTTATGATCCCAGGCATTTGACAAAAGATGTTCAAACCTTTCTATTCTAAGAAAATCTTTAAGGGGGATTTTTTCGTTATCATTTTCAAAAAATTTACCAAATTCTAAATATGAAAGCTGTGAAAAAATCAAACTGTCTACAGGATTTAAATTTTTTTCACTGAATTTGGGTAAATCTCTCCAAGCATAATCATTAATTTTTTTCAATATTTTTACCTACCCTTTTATTTTAATTATATCATATATAATTTTATTTAGCCATTAATTATAAAAATTATAAATTTTGGAACATTTTATAATTATGCACGTCTAAAATATAAAATAAAGAAAGGAGAGTTTTATTATGAAGAAAAAAATACTTACTCTTTTATTAGCTTCAACATTTTTATTTTCAATACCGAGCTCAATTTTTGCAAGTGAAAATGCATCTGATAATACTTTCAATTATATAAATTATGAAATAATTTCAAATGGTGAAAGTATTAATACTGATTCTTTTTTAATGGTTCCTGTAAGAGCTGTTGGAGAATCTTTAGGATGTACTGTAACTTGGAACCCTGACGGCACAATATTACTTGATAATGGTGAAATGCATACAAATATTACTGTAGGAAAAGATTTATATACAGTAACAACAAGCAACAAAGACCTTGTGGGTATGAGTGCACCTTTTTCTCTTGGAATGCCACCTGTATCTGTTAATGGAACTGTTTATGTACCAATAAGTTTATTTATACCATTATATGGCAATAATTCTGATATTATAAAAATGGACGATAACAAAATAATAATAAATACAGAAAATGAAAAATCCGGACTTCCAAATCCAATTACAAATTATAATTCTATAGAAGAACTTGAAAAAACAGTTGGATTTGATATTTCTTTACCAACTATGCCTGAAAACTATGAAATATCTTCTATAAATGATATTAACAAAACATTAGCAGAAGTAGTATTTTCTGATGGTAACAATGAAATTACATATAGAATAAGCAAAGGAAATGAAGACAACAGTGGAGATTATAATACTTATTCTGATGAAAAAGAATTAAAAATTAATGATTATACTATTAATTGCCGTGGAAATGACGGAATAAATACTGCTACTTTATTAAAAGATGATTTTTGCATCTCTGTTACAAGTAAAACAGCTTTATCAGAAAATGAAATTTCAGATATTTTTAAAAGCATAATTTTTTAGAATATAGATAAATAAAACTCCTTTTGTTAACATAATTTTAATTAACAAAAGGAGTTTTTTATTTTATGATGTAAATTTTATAAAATTATTTTACAACATTCTCAAAAAAATTTTTAGTCATTACAGCGATTTGAGCACGAATTGCTGTATCTTTTGGACCAAGAGTTGTTTTTGATGTACCTGTTATTATATTTTCATAGATTGCCCACATCATAGGGTCTTTTGCATAATCACTTACAGTTTCAAAATCTGTATATTCTGTTAAAGTTGCTTTTTGAGTTATATCATAGCCTTTCCAGTTGGCATAACGATAAAGAATTGAAACAAATTGTTCTCTTGTTATAGGGCTTCCTATTCCAAAGAAATCTTTTTCAAATCCCACAATCAAACCATTCTTATTTGCCCATAAAACAGCATCTGTATACCACATAGAAGGTTTTACATCACTAAAACTTATAATATCAGTGTTAATTTCAGGTTTTCCTTCTATATTGTAAAGAACAACTGCAAGCATTTCTCTTGTAAAATCGTTATAAGGTGCAAAAATTCCATTCATTCCATACATTATATCATTTTCAACAACATATTTTACACCATCATAAAACCAGTCATCAACATTAACATCAGGGAAAAGTGGTTCTTCAACTTCTGTTACATTTTCTTTTTCATCTTCGTCAGGGTCTTTTGGTTCTTTAATTTCTGTTTCTGATGATCCTGATGAACTTCTTATTTTTTCCCATTTTGCATAAACAACATAATCTTGTGTCATAACTAATTCATCTACATAATCTTCAAGTGTAGAATCCAAATACCATCCTTCAAAATCATATCCGTCTTTTTCTGGCGTATATTCAGTTAAGTCAATTATTTCACCACGTTTTGCTTTTATAGTATTTAATCTGTTTCCACCATTTGTTTCAAAATTTAATATAAATTTTCTGCTACTTGTATCTTTTTTCCAATGAGCATAAAGTTTTGTATCTGTAGGGAAATAATAATCTAATGTTATTTTTTCCCCACCATCAATAGCTGTGTACCAGCCTGTAAAAATATAATTGTCCATTTTTGGGCTAGGTAAATATTCTAATCTACCGTCTTCTTTTGTTAATAACTTTTCAGGGTCTACAATCCCACCGTTAGGATCAAATTCAACTATTGCTACTTTTATAAGAACAATATCTCCGTCAGTATTTACTGTCATTCTGTAACCTTTTGAATTTGCGATAGGCATAGTAAATTGTTCTTCAGGATTAGCTACTACACCATTTTCA
>CALWSX010000090.1 GCA_944384285.1 uncultured Lachnospiraceae bacterium | reverse complement strand
TTTTAAAGCTAAATCTCCTAGCATAAACCCACCTCCTTAGATATTTTATGACCAAAAAATACTATTTGTTACAAAATATCTGTTTTTAAATATACTTTGGTTATATAATGTATATTTTTTAAATATGTCCCGTAAATTTTTTACTTTTTTTTAGCTTAAAATATAGTAATAAAGAGAAAATAGATGTATAATAAACTCCGTTAAAACTTACACTCAAATTAAAATAAAACAATATAATAAATAGAATAGTATCTTAAAATTCAGGAGGTTTTTTTGTGACTGGGATACTTATTAAACTCTTTATTAAAGACAAGGAAAATGTAAAAGATGAAAAAGTCCGAAAAAAATATGGTGTTTTAAGCAGCTTTGTAGGTATTTTTTGCAACATACTTCTTTTTGCAGTAAAATTTACTATTGGGTTTATTACAAATTCCATAGCTGTGACAGCAGATGCTTTAAACAACTTATCAGATTGCGGAAGTTCCATAATTTCTTATTTCGGATTTGTGGCTTCTTCAAAACCACCCGATGAAGACCACCCTTTCGGACATGGAAGAATTGAATATATAACAGGATTTATTATTTCCTTTTTCGTATTTTTTGTTGGTATTGAAGTTGTAAAAAATTCAATAGAAAAAATTTTACACCCTGCTTCACTTAATGTAAGTAATGTAACTTTATTTTTACTTGTTCTTTCAATACTTGTAAAACTGTGGTTAAGCAGATTTTATATGAAAATTTCAAAAACTATTAATTCAAACTCTTTAAAAGCATCATCCTCAGACAGCCTTTATGATGCATTTTCTACATTTGCAACAACTTTAGGGATTGTTTTATCTCTTTTTATACCTTTTAATTTTGACGGATATTTAGGACTTTTGGTAGGTTTATTTATTCTTTATTCAAGTGTAGGAATAATAAAAGAAACTTTAAACCCACTTTTGGGAAAAAGTCCAGACAAAGAGCTTGTTAATAAAATAAAGGATATTTTACTTGAAGATGATATATGTTTAGGGGTTCATGATATGATAATACACGACTATGGCCCTTACAGAGTTATGGGATCTGCTCATGTTGAAGTTTCCGACAAAATAAATATTGTGGAAGCCCACGAAGTTATGGACAGACTTGAAAAAAAGATTTTGGAAGAACTTAAAGTTCCTTTTGTAATACACACAGACCCAATTTCAACAGACAACGAAGAAATAAATTCTTTAAGAACTCTTGTAGAAAATACAGTAAAAGAAGTAGATTCTTCTCTTTCAATACATGATTTTAGATGTGTTTTTTGCAGTGACCACATAAATGTCATATTCGACATAGATGTTCCTTTCTCTTATAAAGAAACAAATAAAGTGCTTAAAAAAGAGATTGACAACAGATTATTTGAAAAAGACGAAAGACTCATTTCTGTTATTACATTTGACAGATTCTTTATTAATTAAAAGGAGGATAAATATGAAAAATTTAAAAGCTATTATACTTGCTGCCGGTGAAGGTACTCGTATGAAATCAAAAAAAGCTAAAGTTTTACATGAAATATTCGGAAAAACTATGGTTATGTACGTTACAGATGCGGCAAAAGAATGTGGAGCTTCTGAAGTTTGTGTTGTTGTTGGACATAACGCTGATGAAGTAAAAGAATCTCTTAAAGATGCTGGCGTTTCTTTCCGCCTTCAGGAAAAACAGCTTGGAACAGGTCATGCAGTTATGCAAGCAGAAGATGTATTTTCTGATGATGACAATGTTTTAATACTTTACGGAGACACACCTTTAGTTACAGCTGAAACTCTTAAAAAACTTATAAAATTCCATAATGATGAAAATAACGGCGTTACACTTGTATCTGCTATTCTTGAAAACCCTACAGGCTACGGAAGAATAATCCGTGACAAAGATGGTAACTTTGTAAAAAATGTTGAGCATAAAGATGCAACAGATGAAGAAAGACTTGTAAAAGAGGTTAATACAGGGATTTATTGCTTTGACGGAAAATCATTAAAATACGCTCTTAACAAACTTACAAACAATAACGCACAAGGTGAATACTATCTTCCAGACTGTCTTGAAATAATATTAAATTCAGGCAAAAACGTAAACTCATTTATAATTGATGATGCTTCTGAATTTTATGGAGTAAACTCAAGAGTACAGCTTGCAGAAGCTACAAAAATTATGCAAAACAGAATAAATACTAATTTAATGACACAGGGCGTTACTATTGTTGACCCTTCTAATACTTATATTTCTGCCGGTGTTAAAGTCGGCATGGATACAGTTATTATGCCAGGAACAGTTATTGAAGGAAATTCAGAAATAGGAGAAAACTGTACTATAGGTGTTAACTGTCATATTGTAAATTCAATTATCGGAAACAACACAAGTGTTGTAAGCTCTGTACTTACAGACGCAAAAGTAGGAAACAATACAACTGTTGGACCTTTTGCTTACTTAAGACCAAAATCAAACATTGGAGATAATGCAAGAATCGGCGACTTTGTAGAAATCAAAAATTCAAATATCGGAAATGGTACTAAGGTTTCTCACTTAACATATATAGGTGATTCCGATGTAGGAGAAAAAATAAACTTTGGCTGTGGTACAGTCACAGTAAACTATGACGGAAAAGCTAAATACAGAACTACTATTGAAGATGGTGCTTTTATTGGCTGTAACGTAAACCTTGTTGCTCCTGTTACAGTTAAGAAAAACGCATATATTGCAGCAGGTTCTACAATAACACACGAAGTTCCTGAAAATGCTTTAGCTATAGCTAGAGAAAGACAGACAAATAAAGAAGATTGGGTTACAAGAAAAAATTTAAAAAGATCATAATACTTTTTCCCTAAGTGTCTATATACACTTAGGGATTTTTTATCATATTTTTTACACAAAAACTTAACTTTAATTTTTTATAGATTTTACAACGTATACTTTAATGCATTCAATTAAAAAACAACAAATGCTTTACAAAAAACTACAACGGCAATCTTTTATTTGTGCAATTTTGTCAGTATATGAAATTTTACTTTCTATATAAGCGGAATAATGCTACAATCTTGTTTTTATGATTGAAAAAAAGCATATTTTGTTGTAAACTTAAAGTAACTATTTTTAAAAATCAAAATTATAATTCGTCTTATATTTAGGAGGTTTGAGTAAATTATGTACAGTGATATCAAAATCTTCTCCTGCAATTCCAATTTACCACTTGCAGAAGAGATCGCAAAAGGCTTAGGGCTTTCTCTCGGCAAATGCCATGTAACAAAATTCAGTGACGGTGAAATTTCTATTAACATTGACGAAACTATTCGTTGTGCTGACTGTTATATTATTCAGTCTTTATCTTATCCTGTAAATGATAATCTTATGGAGCTTCTTATTATGATTGATGCTATGAAAAGAGCTTCTGCCGGAAGAATTACTGCTGTAATCCCATATTACGGTTATGCAAGACAGGACAGAAAAGTTAAAGCAAGAGATCCTATCAGTGCTAAACTTGTTGCAAATCTTATTACAAAAGCAGGTGCTGACAGAATATTAACTATGGATCTCCACTGTGCACAGATTCAGGGCTTCTTTGATATTCCTGTTGATCACCTTGTAGGTATGCCTATTCTTGCAGCTTACTACAAAGAAAAATTCGGAGATTCTCTTGAAAAGAACTTTGTTGCAGTTTCTCCTGACCTCGGAAGTGTTGCAAGAACAAGAAACTTTGCTTCTAAACTCAATATACCTCTTGCTATAATTGATAAAAGACGTCCAAAACCTAACGTAAGTGAAATTGTTAATATTATTGGTGATATTGAAGGTAAAAACTTATTAATTTGTGACGATATGATAGATACTGCAGGTACTATTACTAATGCTGCAAATACTCTTGTTACACGTGGTGCAAACGAAGTTTTTGCTTGCTGTACACACGGTGTTTTATCAGGTCCTGCTATGGAAAGAATTAAAGCAAGCACAATTAAAGAACTTGTTATGCTTAATACTATTTCTATTCCTGAAGAAAACAAAATCGATAACCTTGTTTCTATTTCAGTTGCTCCTTTATTCTCAAAAGCTATCAAACGTATTCACGAAGGAACATCTGTTTCAGAACTTTTTGATTAATATTTAATTTTAATATTTAGTACATAATGGTGTTTGTAAAATTTTTATATTTACAAACACCTTTTTTCTTTTTCTTGAAATAAAATAAAACTACTGTATAATAAAAAGAAAGTAATTGATAAAAGGAGACATTAAAATTGGAAACACGACTTGCAAATTTAAATGATATTTCTGAAATTATGCCAATTATCCATGACGCTCAGGCTTTTATGAAAACCCTTAATATGGACCAATGGCAGAACAACTATCCAAACGAATCAGATTTCACTATAGATATAAACAAAAAACAATGCTATGTAACAGAGAT
>CALWSX010000089.1 GCA_944384285.1 uncultured Lachnospiraceae bacterium | reverse complement strand
AAGAAAAAAGTTCTTGATTTTGAAGTTGAAAATGATCTTTATAAAGTAAAAACTTTTAATGAAATTACACGATTAGAAAAAAACGGAAGACTTGTTTTTGAGTCTGTTCCAGGTGTTACAGTACATAAATTCTCAGCAGTAAACAGTGAAGAGGTTATGTTTACAGTTGAAGGTTCAGAAGATGCTCAGATTACTCTTGAGCTTGCACCTAATTCTATTTTCAGAATTATAGTTAATGGAGTAAATATCGGAAATATAGAATCTACAATAGCCGGAAAAGTTAATTTCAGTGTTGAACTTAAAGATTCTTCATCTGATGTTATTGTTAAAAAGATAGGTTAAAAAATCTTATTCTTATCGTAAATAAAAGCTGATTTTTTAGGAGTAACCTAAAATCAGCTTTTTTTATAATATTGCTTGAAAATATGGGTGATAAAGCTTATGAAAGAAAAGAAATATTTTATTTGTTCCGAATGTGGATATAAAAGCCCAAAATGGCTTGGAAGATGCCCAAATTGTGAAGAATGGAATACATTTGAAGAAAAAACTGATGGGAAAGAAAGCCCTTTAATTTCTGTGTTAAAAACAGATGTTGAAGATATACAAAAATTGTCTGAAGTACTTACAGAAAAAGCAGACAGAATTTTAACAGGTATCAATGAATTTGACAGAGTAACAGGAGGCGGGATTGTAAAAGATTCTCTTATTATCCTTACATCACCTCCTGGAGGGGGAAAATCTACACTTTCGCTTACTATTCTTAATGAAATATCCAAAAAAGGGAAAAAAACACTTTATGCAACCGGCGAAGAAAGTGTTTCACAGGTAAAAAACAGAGCAGATCGTATTTTAGATGAAATAAGCGAAAATTTATGGATAATTTCAGATAACAGTATGAATAATGTATTGGGAGCTATAGACAAAATAGACCCTGATGTTATAGTAATAGACAGTATCCAGACCTTTTCTCTTAAAGAGTTTTCACCGGCAAGAGCAGGAAATCCTACACAGACTATGGAATGTGCAAATGAACTTTTAAAAAATGCGAAAAACTCAAAAAGACCAAGGTCAATTATTATAATAGGTCAAATGAATAAAAGTGACGAGCTTGCAGGGCTTAGATCTTTAGAACATATTGTTGATACGGTTTTAATTCTTGAAGGTAACGAAGAAGAGGAATTAAGAAGCATTATTTCAACAAAAAACCGTTTTGGAAGAACTGGAGAAATGGGTTTCTTTAAAATGACCGAAAAAGGGCTTTATTCAATAGATAATCCTTCTGAATACTTTATAACAAAAAGATCTAAAGACGAACAGGTATGCGGGTCTTCTATTTCTGTTATAAGAGAAGGTTCAAGACCTATAATTACTGAAATTGAAAGTCTTGTTTCAAATTCTTATACGCCATATCCTTCAAGAATAGGTGAAGCATTAAGGAGAGAACACCTTAATACAATTATTTCTATTCTTGAACAGAGGGGAAAGATCAATCTTTATGATAAAAATGTTGTAATAAAGACAACAGGTGGTATAAAATTAAGAGAACAGGCAACAAACCTTGCGGTAATGACAAGCATAGCCTCTTCTGTATATAATAAACCTATTCCTTCAGGATATGCTTTTATTGCAGATGTAGGATTAACAGGAGAACTTAAAAAAGTTCCATCTTTGGAACTTAGAGTTAAAGAGCTTGACAGAATGGGTTTTGAAAGAGTTTTTGTATCAAAAAATAGTGGAATAAAAAATAATAAAATAAAAATTGAAGTTACGGAATGTAAGAATATACAGGAAGTTTTAAATATTTTATTTACATAAAAAATTGGTTAAAAGGGTGGTTATATGTACCTAAAACGACTTGATTTAATAGGTTTTAAATCATTTCCGGATAAAGTAAGATTTGATTTTGACAAAGGAATAACGGCAATAGTAGGCCCAAACGGAAGTGGAAAAAGTAATATTTCTGATGCTGTAAGGTGGGTACTTGGGGAACAGAAAATAAAGTCTTTAAGAGGAGATAAAATGGAAGATGTTATATTTTCCGGTACTGCAAACAGAAAACCTATAGGTTTTGCAGAAGTTTCTCTCACTATAGATAATGAAGAACAAAGACTACAAATTCCATATTCCGAAGTGACTGTTACAAGGCGTGTTTTCCGTTCCGGTGACAGCAATTATCTTATTAATGGTACAGAATGTCGTCTTAAAGATATTTTTGAGCTTTTTATGGATACGGGAATTGGGCGAGAAGGCTATTCTATAATTAGTCAAGGAAAGATTGACGAAATAATAAGCGGAAAGCCAGAAGATAGACGTCGTATTTTTGAAGAAGCAACAGGAATAGTAAAATTTAAAAGCAGAAAAAATGAGTCAATTTCAAAACTTGAGAAAGAAAGACAAAATCTTTTAAGAGTAACAGATATTATAAACGAGCTTGCAGGGAGAGAAGAATCTCTTAAAGAAGAATCTGAAAAGGCAAAAGAATATTTAATGCTTTTTGAAACTCTTAAAAATTTTGAAATAATAATATTTAAAAATAGATATGAATATGCCGAAAACGAAATTTTAAATCTTAATTCAAAAAAAGAAATTATATCTGAAGAAATTGAAAATCATAAAGCTACATCAGAAGATATAAAAGACCAAATAAAAAAATCAGGAAGCATTGTTAATTCTTTAAATGATAAAATACAGGAATTAAATGAGGAAATAACTAATTTAAGTCTTAAAAAGGAATCGTTTGAAGGTAATATTAAAAGATTTAATGACCAAATAAATAATAATATACGTTTTGTTGAAGAAATTGAAGAAAATATTAAAAACGAACTTGTTAGATTGGAAGAATTAAAATCTAATAAACAAAGTTTTGAAAATAAGTTAATTGAAATAAAACAAGAAAAACAAGAAGAAGAGAATAATTTGAATTTTTTAATATCCGAATATGAGGAAACTATAAAAAATATTACAAAGAATGAGGATATTGTAAAAGAATATCAAACTAAAATAATAGAAAATATAAAAAAATCTTCAGATATAAAAGAACAAATTATAAAAAACAAAACTTATTTAACACAAAAGGAAAATGAGTTAAAAGAAAAAGCAAAGGAAAAAGAGGAAGAACTTAAAAATTCTGAAGATATCAAAAAAGAAATACTGTATTATGAATCAAAAATAAAAGATTATACAGATGAAAAAGATATAATTATTAAAAATATAAATGTTTTTACATCTAAAAAAGATGAGCTTGTAAAAATCAAAGACAAACTTTCAGAAGAAATAAATGTTTATGAAAAAGAACTGGCGGAAAAAGAATCTCGTCTTTCTCTTCTTAAAGAGATGGAATATGAGCATGAAGGCTTTTTTAACAGTGTAAAAAATATATTGCTTGAAAAATCAAAAAATAATCCTGATTTTAGAGGAGTTTGCGGGGCTGTTGGAGAACTTGTTTATGTTGAAAAAAAATATGAAACCGCAATTGAGATTGCTCTTGGAGATGGTATTCAGCACATTGTTACAGAAAATGAAAATGACGCAAAAGTATCAATTAAGTATTTAAAAGAAAAAAAATTGGGACGAGCTACATTCCTCCCTCTCACAACGGTAAGAAAAAGAGAACGAAATTTTGAATTTGATAAATTAATTCTTAAGGAGGGTGTTTTAGGAAGTGCAAAAAATCTTATAACATATGATAAAAAATATGAGAATGTATTTTCAAGCCTTCTTGAAAAAATACTTATTGTTGATAATCTTGAGAATGGATTAAAACTTTCAAAAGAAATAAATCAAAAATATAAAATTGTAACTCTTTCAGGAGAAGTTTTAAGTACATCAGGATCTATAACTGGTGGTAGTGTATCTAAAAAAACAACTAATATTTTTGCAAGAACAAGAGAAATTTCAGAAATTTCTTCTTATATAGCAGAGTTAAAAGAAAAACTCATAAAAAAACAAAATGAACTTGTAGAGAAAAAGGAATCTTTGGGTGATATTCTTATATCATTGGAAGAATGCTCAAAGGAACAAAATGATATAGATATTTTACTTCTTACAGGTAATGAGAAATTAGCATCTTTTAAAAATCTTTACTTGGAAAAGGAGACAAAAATAAAATCTTTTGACAGTACAAGAATTAAAATAGAAGATGATATTAAAACATTTAGTTCTAAAATTACTTGTTTAAATGATAACCTTAATAATAATGAGAAAGAAATCAAACTTTTGGAAGAAAAAATATCAAAATTTACATCTGATGTTGATTTTGATAAAACAGGTAGAGATGAACTTAATAATATTATTACTCAAAAGAAAGTTAGAATTAACGACTTAGAAAATAATATTGATATATTAAATAAGGATATTTATAATTCAGAAGAAATAATAAACAGTATTCTTATAAAAAATGAAGAAGCCAAAAAGAAAAAAGTATCAGCAGTTGAATTTTTAAATAATAAAAATGAAGAAATAACAAAAATTAAAGATGAAATAATTAACTTAGATCAAAAGTCAAAATTTTGTAAAGAAGAAATATCAAATCTTATAGAAAAAAGAAATGATATCAATTTAAAAACAGAGAGTTTAAGCTCACAGGCAGAAGAAAACTACAGAAATATTTCAATGCTTGAAAACGATCTTTACAGAATAATTTCTAAAACAGAAAATCTTACAAGAGAAAAAGAATATATTGTAAATTCTATTTGGGAAAACTATGAAATTACATATGAAGATGTAAAAAATACAGAAACAGATATTTCTCAAAGAAAAGCAGAATCAGAAGCAAAATCAATAAAGCAAAAGATTAAAAATTTAGGGAATATAAATGTAAATTCAATAGAAGAATATAAAGAAGTAAAAGAGCGTCTTGATTTCCTTTCAGAGCAAAGAGATGACATATTGGAAACAGAAGAAAAATTGGAAAAACTTATAAAAGAACTTTCAACTATGATGAAAGATAAGTTTAGAGCAGAGTTTTCAAAAATATCTGATAGCTTTAATCAAGTTTTTTCAGAGCTTTTTGGTGGGGGTAAAGCGTATTTATCTCTTGAAAACGAAATAGATATTTTAAACAGCAATATAGAAATAGTTGTACAGCCTCCAGGAAAAAAATTGCAAAATATGCAGCTTCTTTCTGGTGGGGAAAAGGCTCTTACAGCCATATCGCTTTTGTTTTCTATTTTAAAATTAAAACCATCACCGTTTTGTATACTTGATGAAATTGAGGCCTCTTTGGACGATGCCAATGTTACAAGGTATTCGGATTTTCTTAAAAAACTTTCTAATGATACACAGTTTATCGTTATAACACATAGAAAAGGAACTATGGAAGCTGCAGATGTTATGTATGGTATAACAATGCAGGAACAAGGTATAAGTAAGCCTGTTTCTGTAGATTTAAAATAAAAATGGAGGAATAATAATGTTTTTTTGGAAAAGAAAAAAGAAAGATGAAGAAGTTAATAACGAAGAAATAGCAAAAAATGAGGAGAGCCTTATCTCTGATAATTCCGAAAATACTGAAGAAGACACAAAAGAAGATACTGAAGAAAAAAATGAAGACATCTCTATAGATGAAAAAGTAACAGAAGATACAGAAATTACAGAAGTTACAGATGAAACTTTTGAAGAAGATGAAAAATTAAACTCTTTTGACGAAAAAGAAGAAGAGATAACAGAAGAAAATAAAACAGACAATATCGAATCAGAAAATGATAATGAGAAACCTGAAACTGAAGAAATTTCAGAAGAAGTTACTTTGAAGGAAGAAAATTTAGAAACCCAATTACAAGAAACAGAAGAAAATGAAATACAGGAAGAAATTGAAGTAGAGCAAAAACCTAAAAAAGGCTTTTTTGCAAAACTGATAGAAGGTCTTAA
>CALWSX010000088.1 GCA_944384285.1 uncultured Lachnospiraceae bacterium | reverse complement strand
TATGGTACATTTCCATCATGACTAAAACAATAATTTATTAATTCACTAGATGTTATATTAAGTTCTTGTATAAATTTTTCATCTTCGATACCATTATCCAAGCATAAATTTATTAAACTTTGTCTAGAAATATAACTTTTGAACTGATTTATTTTAGCTGTTTTTTCATCATTATAAAGCTTATTAAATATATCTGATGAAATATACATACTTACAAATTTTGTTTTTTCTTTCTCCGGTAAAATCTCAAAAACTTGATTAAAAGTATCTATATCACAATAATCGAAAAAACGTTTTAAGTCTATATCATCCATATTATTTACAAAAATTAAAGCTTTAATATATGAATTTAATTGCCTATTATTTTTTTCGAATTTATCTACTTCCTTAGTAGATATTTTTAATTGAAACGGATTTTTCTTATATTTTTCCATAGGCATGACAGAATTTATATTTGATTCATCTTGATTTTGATTGGTCATTCTTTTCTTTTTCATAGTTTTTGATATTTTTTCTGTAAACATGTTTATTCTGATTTTTATTCTATTTGCTTTTTCTTCTAGGATAACAGCTTTTGGTCTTGGTAACAAATTTATTCTATCAGTAATAAATTTATCCAAATACTCCCTTGGAAATGCTTTTTGTTTTGAATATATTTGAAAAATCTGTTGCTTAACTTTTTCAGACTCAAAGACTCTGGCCAATTGCATTGCTATATCTAATCCTATTTGTTCTCCTTTTCCATAGGAAAAATACTCACTCATTAAATCAACTGTTCTATCATCTAACTTTTCTACATTCTTGTTTTCATATAAAATATAGGTAAGTTCTTTTTGTAATTCATCAAAATTTAATAAGTCTATTTCTTTATTTGAGCTATGTATGTTCTTCCCTTCATTTATTACCTTTTTTTCTTCTAAATATCTCCTTATTTTATCTGTTAGCAACATTTATTATTTTATCCCTTCTAACATATCGTTTTTTATATTACAATTATATATTAACATATTAAAATAACTATTTCAAGTTAGCTGATATCCTTATTTAACATTAAGATTAACTCTATTAATTATAATATTAAAGTTAAAAGAAGCCATTTCTGACTTCTTTCAACTTTAATATAGAAAATATTTTTGGATTATCAATTTAAAATTTAATATGGTTTGCCAAGGTGTTAGAGGACACCATTGGCCTGATGAGTCATATTTTTTCAACCATAATATTGACTCTGTATATACTTTTACGTATATACTCATTACAGCATATTGAAGTTCAATTGTATCACGAATATAAATAGTTTTACGTTTTTTAGTAATACAGTCAGTATAAGTAATTGTATTATCTCCAAAACTTATTTTTTCATATATCTTTCTTACTTTTTTTAATTCTTTGGCCTCTATCGGCTCATATCTGGTAGTAAGATGTCCTATATTATCCACTATATGCCCTAAGGCTTTTATTGTGATATCAATAAACTTCTTAAACTCTTTATAAAATTGTTCAGTTTGAAAATTTTCATTTGATTCTATATTATAAAGAGCTTGGTTTCTTATTACTTTTCCCATATTAAATAATAACTCATCTATTTTTATTCTATATTCTTTTTTCCTGATTCTTCGGATTATCTTTTTACATTTGTAATATAATGTACAATAAAAGTCCATTAAGACAAATGCATAAAGCATTTCATCTTCTTTAAATAATCCTCCTATTGAAATCGGACCCTTTGAAAAATAGATGTTTACCATACTAGCTTTTTCAGATATATTAAAAGAGTCTAATTCTTCTATAATTTCAAAAACTCTTGTATCTCCTTTTGCTAGTTTTATTAATTCTACCCGCATATTCTCTATATTTTTTAATACTTCTTCAACTTTTTTCATTTGTATGTCCTCCCCTTAATTGTGGTTGAGTTATGATACTCTAATATATACTATTATATCATCATTTCTTACATTATGTCAATCATCATATTTTATAAGATTTTTATTATACAAATTGTTCTGTATTTAACAAAAAATTAGAAGTCGCATACACGACCTCTTTCCTCTAGCCAAAAATCAGTGCCAAAGCTCCTAATTCCAGGAAAGCTGCCAAATACGGGTGTGTCTCTCTCAGTGTTCCATCTTCTTTAGTTGCTAATACATATGCAACTAAAGTAGCACCTATAATCCCTAGAAACTTTAACAAAATTTCTGTCATTTTACTTTTCCTCTTACCTTTCTTAAAATCGGGTTAATGAGTGACAAATATTACTGTTCTTATATAGAACTGTAATTTTAAAAAACAATATTTATATTTTAACATATTTTTTAATTTTTTTCAACTATTATTCTCATTAAATTTCTATTTCTTTTATCTGTTCCAAAGTTTCCATATCCACTGCTTTTACAATTCTTTTAGAAAGTGTATAATAAGCATTTCCAACATAAACAATTCTTTCAATATGTTCTTCATACTCATTGCTTACATGTAAAATTTCTCCTTGAAGAACAAAACCTTTTTCCAAATC
>CALWSX010000087.1 GCA_944384285.1 uncultured Lachnospiraceae bacterium | reverse complement strand
TTATATAATTATTGCTGTTGTAATGCCACTTTTTAACTCGTTAGCCCCGAGTTTTTATATATGGTCATTTATTTGTTTTAAGGAGGTTTTTATAAGATTATGAGAACAACATATATAGCTAAAGCGTCCGAAATCGAAAGAAAATGGTATGTTGTAGATGCTGCAGATAAAACATTAGGTCGTCTTGCTTCTGAAATTGCTAAAGTTTTAAGAGGTAAAAACAAACCTATTTACACACCTAACGTTGACACAGGTGACAACGTTATCGTTATCAACGCTGAAAAAATTAAAGTAACTGGTAAAAAAATGGATCAGAAAATGTATTACTACCATACAGGACATATTTCAGGTTTAAAATCTTCTACACTTAAAAGAAAATTAGAAACAAAACCTGAAGATGTTATTGCTTTTGCTGTTAAAGGCATGCTTCCAAAGAATGCACTCGGTAGATCAATGTTCAAAAAACTCCATGTTTATGCTGGCCCAGAACACAAACATGAAGCTCAGAAACCGGAAGTATTAGAAATCAACGCATAATATAAGGAGGAGGAAAAGATATGGTAGCAGCTAGATATTACGGTACAGGCAGAAGAAAATCTTCTGTAGCAAGAGTTTATTTAGTACCTGGAAACGGAAAAATTACAATTAACAAAAGAGATATTGATGACTACTTTGGTCTTGATACATTAAAACTTATTGTTCGTCAGCCACTTGTTGCAACACAAACAGAAGCTAAATTTGATATTATGGTTAACGTAAACGGCGGTGGATTCACAGGCCAGGCTGGTGCAATCAGACATGGTATTTCAAGAGCTTTACTTGAAGCTGATGCTGATTACAGACCTGCTCTTAAAACAGCTGGTTTCTTAACACGTGACCCAAGAATGAAAGAAAGAAAAAAATGCGGTCTCAAAAAAGCGAGACGTGCTCCACAGTTCTCAAAGAGATAATTATTTACAAAAATTTCCCGAAGATTTTACGGTCTTCGGGTTTTTTGTTTTTCAAAAATACCCTTCTAATCATTGATAAAATAAATTTTTTAACTATAACAAATATTTATAAACACATTACATATTGTAATTTCACAAATTGTTAGATATGTATTATAATAAGTGTAGATAAGGAATTAAAAAAGCATTTAAGAAGATAACTGTTTATGTATGATTTAATAATTATTGGTGCAGGTCCTGCCGGAATTAGTGCCGGAATTTATGCCGTAAGTCGTGGAATGAAAACTTTAATTTTAGAAAAAAATGAGGTTGGAGGAGTAATCGGAAACGTATCAACAGTTACTCATTATGCCGGAATTATAGAAAATGAAACAGGCGTAACATTTGCAAAACGTCTGGAAAAACAAGCAGTTTCTGCAGGTGTTGAAATTCGCTATGAAGAAGTAATAAATGTTAAATTATCTTCTGAATTAAAAGTCATAACAACAGCCTCCAATATATATGAAACTCCAAATGTTATTTTAGCAAATGGAACCTCCCCAAGAATGCTTGGAATTAAAGGAGAAAAAGAATTAAGCGGAAAAGGTATGCGTATGAATGCCGGAAAACATGCAGAAAAATATGCCGGAAAACATGTATATGTTGTTGGTGGAGCAGACGGAGCAATAAAAGAAGCACTTTATCTTGCAAAATTTGCAAAAAAAGTTACAATTATTCATTTTGAAGATCAGCTTGGTTGTATTCCTGAATTTAAAAACAAACTTTCTAATCTTTCCAATATAGAACTTAAACTTCATACAAGACTTCATGCTGTATACGGTGTTGATTATGTTGAAAAACTTGAAACTATTGATGAAAAAACAGGTGAAATTGCAACTATTGAAGATCCAGAATGTGGAATCTTTGTATATGCCGGAGCTACTCCAAATACAGCTCTTTATTCTGAATTAAAATTGGAAAATGGGTATATATGGACAGATGACCAAATGAGAACATCAATTTCAGAAGTATATGCTATTGGTGATATTCGTGCAAAAAATATTCGCCAGGTATCTACTGCTGTATAAGACGGAACAATAGCTGCCATTTCTGTTTCTTCTAACAGAAAATAGTATCATAATAATAATTTAATTATATTGTAAAATACATATAATTTTTAAATTAATTAATAAATAAAAATATAAACCACCTTTTTTACAAAATATAATATATATTTAAAAGATACAATTTCCATTCCAATTATTATAGCTCATCTTGTGTTGACAAAAATACTTTAGCGCTTTACAATAATTTTATATTCATTTATATGAACATACATATACTAACAATTAAGTTTTATTTTGTTAAATAAAAATATATATTTAAATAAATCTTATTTAATTAGCGTATTTATATACAAATGCTAAAATCTATTGTATATGAAAGGGGTACAAATATGGAAAAATACATTCTCAGTTGTTGCTCTACTGCGGATTTATCAAAAGAACATTTTGAATCTCGTTCTATTAATTATATCTGCTTTCACTATGAACTTGATGGAAATAGTTATTTAGATGACCTTGGTCAAACAATTAGCTTTGAAGAGTTTTATAAAAAAATGGCCTCTGGAAGCGAAACAAAAACTTCTCAAGTTAATGCTATAGAGTACGAAGATTATTTTAGAAAGTTTTTAGAAAATGGTTATGATATTCTTCATCTTACCCTTTCTTCAGGTATTTCCGGAACTATTAACTCTGCTAACATTGCAGCAAATATTCTTAAGGAAGATTTTCCAGATCGCAAAATATATATAGTTGACTCTCTTGGGGCATCTTCCGGTTACGGGCTTATTATGGACAAATTAGCTGACCTTAGAGATGAAGGCAAAACTATAGATGAACTTTATAACTTTGTTTTAGAAAAAAGACTTAATCTTCATCATTGGTTCTTTTCTACAGACTTGTCTTTTTATGTTAAAGGCGGAAGAATTTCTAAAACAGCAGGAGCTGTTGGAAGTATTTTAAATATTTGTCCTTTGCTTAATATGGATAATTTAGGACGTCTTATCCCTCGATATAAAATAAGAACAAAACGAAAAGTTATAGCAGCCATAGTAGAAAAAATGAAAGAACATGCAGACAACGGTCTAGACTATCATGATAAATGCTATATTTCGCATTCTGGCTGCTTTGAAGATGCAAAGGCAGTAGCAGACTTAATAGAAAAAACTTTCCCTAAATTAAACGGAAGAGTTGAAATTTACTATGTAGGAACAACTATAGGAAGTCATACTGGACCTGGAACAGTTGCCCTTTTCTTCTGGGGAGATAAAAGAACAAATTAAAACTTTTACAAATTTAAAGACTATCTCTTGATAGTCTTTTTTTTACTTTATTCAAAATTATAACATAAACTACTATACTAAAATTAAAATACTTTTTTATTGTAAATAAAGTTATAAAATGAGATAATATTTTAAACATACTTATTTGAAAGGAGAAAATCATGAAATTTGCATTTATTATAATGGGTAAAATATTTGATGTTACAAAAGATAAGGCCTCTATACACAACGGAATATCTCAAATTATAGGTGTATCAAATATTGAAGAAGCCTGCGAAACTGCACGAAAATTATGTGAAGAAGGAGTCGGCTGCATTGAGTTATGCGGTGCTTTTGGTGAAAATGGTGCAAGAGAAATTATAAAAGCAACAGAAAACAGAATCCCTATAGGTTATGTAACTCACCTTCCTGAACAAATGGAACTTTATAAAAAAGC
>CALWSX010000086.1 GCA_944384285.1 uncultured Lachnospiraceae bacterium | reverse complement strand
TTGCCTCGGAAACAAACGAGCGGCGCTTGTTATAACATTCATTTAAAAGTTTTAAAAATTTTTGCGGAAAGATTAAAGATGCTTTAATGGTTAAAATATCATCTTTTGAAAGGTTAAGTACGTTATTATATTCTGAAATTATATCATATACAACGCTCTCTTTGAAATAATCGTATTTTATATATCTTCGTAAAAGATCTGAAAGGTCGTTTACGGGGTTGTTATACTCACATTTTTCAAGCCCTTCTACATAAAAGAAATTATCGTCTGTAATTCTCAGACTTTCAAAGCGGTAGTTGTTATGACAAACAAAATCGTTTTTGCCCTCTTTTTCTTTAATGCCATCAAGTATTTCTTTTGAGATGTTATATTTTTCAATACAATATGAATAGTGCTTTAAAAGCATAATATCGGCATTTGAAAACTTTTGTTTTTTACTTATGCGTCTTTTAAGACTTTTAAGCTCTTTTATTCTTTTTTCTTCCAAAGTTTTTATATCCACACCTTTAATTTTATATTCACTTTCGAGCCCTACGCTTTTTTTGTGAAATTGCGCAAGAAGTGAAGCCGCCTTTTTAATGTTTTCATCATTTGAAAAATCCACATCATTTACAGGAGTATAGCTTTGGAGAATATAATTTATATCTTCTGTTTGATATATGTATTCCTCCGTTAAAGTTTGTATAATACCATGTACATTCAAAAATCCGTTTTGTATAAGATGTTGTCTGAGATCTTTTTCAAACAAAATGTTGTTTTTGTCAAGATAGCTTTTTCGAAGCTCCATAAGACCTTTATCTGTTTTGCATATAAAGCCCTGGCGGCTTTTTGTTGCGGAAAAAAGTTTAAGACCGTAGCCGTTTAAAAGTATGGAACTAAAAGTATCGTCCAACCAATAACACCTCCTTTAAATCAATCTATAATGTTAAAAATGAAATAAAAGTTTTTAAAAATACAATTTCTTTTTCTATACACCTACCATATATATTTATGAGAAATTGTACACTTTAATTCTATTTTTATTTATTTTTTAAATATGTTTAAAATTTCTTTTTTTTGGAAAAATAAATAAATATAACATTTTGGAGGTGTATTATGAGTAATAAAAAAATAATTATTATATCGGTTGTTTTAGGTTTTGTAATATCTTTAACTTATGGATTTATAAATTACAATAAGAATATAGAATCAGGGCTTTGTGATAAAATTTTACGTTTTCATGTAATAGCGAACAGTGATTCAAGCACAGACCAGATTATTAAAATTGCCGTTAAAAAAAGCGTTTTGGAAGAAATAAACAATATTACTGAAAATTATCAAAATAAAGATGAAGTAAAGGAAATAATTGAAGAAAATAAACATATTATATTAAAAACGGCTTCAGATACCATAAAAAGGTTTGATAAAAATTATGGAGTAAAAGTTGACATTTTAGAAAAGGAATTTCCGGAAAAAAGTCTTTATGATTATACTTTTCCAAAAGGAAGATATGAAACTGTTAATATTACGTTAGGCAATGGAAACGGAAGAAATTTCTTTGGACTTATATATCCAAACTCATGTATAAATGATTCTACTGTAAAAGTGGAACTTGATAATGAGCTTAAAAATATTCTCTCAGAAGACGAATATAACATAATAAATTATAAAAATTCAGATAAAGCTGTATTTGAAGTGCGTTTTAAACTCTATGATTTATACCAGAGTTTTTAAAGAGATTTTAAAAAGGAGGCGTTTTTTTGGCCATTTTTAATATAGGTAGCACAGGTGAAACTGTTGAAAAAATACAGACAAAACTTAAAAGATGGGGATATTTTGATGGCGTTATAGACGGAATTTATGGCCAGGAAACATTTAATGCTGTAAAATATTTTCAAGAGCTTAACGGGCTTAAAGTAGATGGTATAGCTGGACCGGAAACTTTGGAGGCCATGGGTATTTTTTTAAACAATATAGAAAACGGAGGAGAAGGTCCGTATAGTGAAAGTGACGTTAGGCTTCTTGCTGCGACTATTTATGGCGAAGGACGAGGCGAACCTTATGAGGGTCAAGTGGCTATAGGTGCGGTTGTTTTAAACAGAGTAAAAAGTCCAAAATTTCCAAATACTATTCCCGGAGTAGTATATCAAAAAGGAGCTTTTGATGCAGTTGCAGACGGACAAATTAATCTTACTCCAAATGCGACAGCATTTAGTGCAGCAAGAGATGCCATAAACGGCTGGGATCCAAGTAATGGGTCCTTGTATTACTGGAACCCAGGTACCGCTACAAGCCAGTGGATAAAAAGAGTTCCTATAACAAAACGTATAGGAAGGCATGTTTTTGGAACATTATAAAAGTTTTTTGTTGTAGTTTACTAAAAAATAAAAAAATAAATGCTATACATATAAAATGAAAATAAAATCTTATTCTTAAATTATTTTTATTTAATAATTATTTTCCGAATAGCTTAAAAAAGTATGTTTTTTTTTGTAAATATGTGTTATAATTATTAAAGCAAAATGTTCGGCATAAAATAAAAATTTAACTTTTTGAAGCAAAATTGCGTCAATATACTTAAGGAGGAATTTTTTATGAAGGAGTTAATTGAAAGAATATTAGAACATGAATGGGAAATGTTTGATAAAGTTAATAATGAGGGTGGAAGAGCATCTTGTCAGAATGACAGACAGACATTTATGATTATGCGTAAAAGCCAGTTTGAAGCATGGACAAAAGATGTTCTTGAAAGCTATTTTAAAGATATTATGGATGCTGAAACTTTCGAGAGAAACCTCTTAACAGAAAAATATGCATATATGATGGAATTTACTGCTCCTGCTCAATTTGCTGCTATGAAAGACGTTCTTCCTGAAATTACAGAAGAAAAACAGAAACTTGTTGATGAAATTTGTGAAATTGAAATGGAATGGACAGAGGATATGTGTGAAAAATATCCTTTAACAGCAAAAAGAGGCAGACCAATTCACAGCTATGAAGACGGTCCTATGGGAGTTTCTGTAGAAACTTATATGATCGGTGAATTAAAAACATATTCAGAAGAAACTCTTGAGCTCTTCCTTAATATGATTAAAAAATATAAAGAAGAAGGAAAAAATCTTCCTATTATGATTCTTGAAAATACTTCTCTCAAATATGGATACAGCTCTGTTGATGAAGCAGAAGAAACTTTCAGAAAAATGGCAAACAAATAATTATTTTAACCGCACCTAAAATTTAGGTGCGGTTTTTTGTTAAAAAACTTATTTGCGGTTTGATTTTATGGTATAATAACTTTTAACGGTCTGAAAAAGATAAAAATAATTTTTTAAATTTTATATAAAATGAAACGGAGGTGGTTTTTTTGGCTCTTGACGGAATTGCTGTTTCATGTATAACAAGTGAAGCAGAAGAAAAATTTTTGGGTGCAAGGGTAGATAAAATTTACCAGCCTAATAATGATGAAATAATACTTAGTTTAAGAGGAAAA
>CALWSX010000085.1 GCA_944384285.1 uncultured Lachnospiraceae bacterium | reverse complement strand
TTATTTGAAAATCCTGCCGAAGCTCTCAATCCAAATAACTCCGCTCGACTTGCATGTGTTAAGCACGCCGCCAGCGTTCATCCTGAGCCAGGATCAAACTCTTAAATTAAAGTTTTAATCTGCTCAGCTTACCCTAAATTAAAGTTAACTGGCTTTTTTGTTTTTTTGTTAATAAATCAAAGTTTATTGACTAAGGTTTATAGTATTCAATTATCCAATTTTCAAGGTTCATTCGCTTACGACAAGCAATAATTATATTACCAACAACAGCATATTTTGTCAATACTTTTTTTACTTTTTTTTAAATTTTTCTCCTAAAATAAGGTTAAAACTCGCATATATACCCTTTATATTTTACATATTCTTTACCTTCTACTTGTTTAAAAGTCATTTCAGGATATCTGAGAGCTGTAAGTTTTCCACCATAAACACATCCTTGGTCAATATCAACTGTATTATTTCTAATAACAGGTTCTTTTGCATAAGTATGACCATATACGATTAAAGCATCGCCTTTATATTGTGCTGCCCAGTCATTCCTTATTGGTTTCCCGAATTCATCAAACTTACCTGTTGTATCACCATAAAGACATATAGCTTTTATTTTTCTATTAATTTTTCCTATATATTCTTCTTTAATGGCTCCATGAACTATAATAAGTTTTCCTTCATCAAGTATCTTATAATACTCTAAACTTTTATAAGCTTTAAAAAATCTATATCTAAATTTTTTCTTTTCTTCCAATGTAAGATCCTGATATTCTTTAACTGTTTTTTCTATCCCATGAGACAATGTAATCTTATTTCCAACAAGATATTTATAAAACTTATTACAATGGTTACCATACACCCAAATTCCATTACCATATATAACCTGATTTATCCAAAAATTAAGGCATTTTAAATTTTTATCACCTTTATCGGCTATATCACCAACACTTACTAATATCCTTCCTTCTGGATGTATATAGCATTTACCTTTCTTTTTATACCCCAACATCTTTATAAGTTTCATAAGCTCATCAAAACAGCCATGAATATCCCCAATGATATCATATTTAGGTCTATTCTTTATTTCTTCCATAACTCACTCCATTTATTTTTATTCTATAAAAATATTCTACCAAAATAATTTAAAAATTCATAGTATAAACTTAAAAAAGACAACACAAATTTTGCATTGTCTTTTTATTATTAATTATTTCCCTATTAAAATAAATTATAATATATAATTAAACATAAATATAATATGGAACATACTTCCTAAAAGAACAAATATATGGAACACTTCATGAAATCCAAAATTTCTAAAATTAAATATTTCTAATTTTTTGCCATAAATTATAGCACCTATAGTATACATCAACCCTCCTGTAACAAGAAAGACAATACCAAACGGCGGAATTCTTCTCATAAGAGGCACAAAAGCAGATAAGGAAAGCCACCCCATTATTAAATAAATACTTGTAGTTAATTTTCTTGGAGCATTTATAAAGAAAACTGAAATTAATATTCCTATTACCATAATTACATATATTAAATTTAATAATACATCTCCATAAGAATCTTCTAAAATAATTTTACATATTGGTGTATATGTTCCTGCTATAAGTATAAAAATCATAGCATGATCTATTTTTCTTAATAAGAGAATTTTATCAGGCGTACTTTTTATTGCATGATATAAGGCACTTGCTCCATATAAAAGCATTAAAGAAATACCAAATATACCTAATGATAATGAGTAATAAGTATTTATTTTATATCCTTGCATAATAAGTATAACCATAATAGGTATAGAAACTATAAAACCAAAAAAATGAGTTAAAAAACTAATTGGATCTCTAAATTTGCACTTTAAAACTTCCACATTAACACTCCTTTATATAGTATTTAAAACTACATTTAATTATATTAATATTATATAGTGGATTATATTTTTTTCAAGTCTTTTTTTAAAAAAAGTTGATATGTAGTTTAAAATAATATATAATATGATATCATACATAAATTATTACATTTTTATAAATAGGAGTTTTTTAAAATGCTTGATTTTGAAAATGCAATTGACAATTTATTAAAAGATGTTGCAAAATACGAAACTATTGATCCAAATGACATACCTAATATAGATTTGTATATGGATCAGGTTACTACCTTTATGGAAAAAAACCTGAAACCATATAAACGTAATGACGAAGATAAAGTTTTGACTAAAACCATGATTAATAATTATGCAAAAGCTAAACTTTTTCCACCTCCTGTTAAAAAGAAATATACTAAAAGCCATATAATACTTTTAATTATAATATATCATTTAAAATCAATTTTATCCTTAAATGATATAAATAAAGTATTAACTCCTGTAATAGCAGAAACCGAAAAAAATCCTCTTTTTCTTGAAGAAGTATATGCAGAATTTATTAAAATACAGCAATTAATAACAAAAAATGCTATTGATAAAAAGGCAACGGATCTTGATTTGTATGAGTATATAGAAAATTCTACCCAAAACGAAAAAGTAAAATATATTTTATCAGTAATTTTTTTAGTTCTTAGAGCAAATTTAAGTAAAAGTATTGCAGAAAAACTTATAGATATGAATTTTTAAATAAAAAAAGACAGAGCATGCTCTGTCTTTTTTTTTATTTTACTTGAGAAAGAAATTTTGTAGCATAAGCTTCCAAAATCAGTTCACCATGTTCTGATATATAACTACCAGAAAGGGCCCCTGTGCTGTATTTTATGCCATATTCATTAAGTATTGACTCTATTATTTTAAAATCCTTTGTTTCATCAAAAGGTTTTTCAAGCAAAAGGTAATACTCATCATTATATTTATACAATTTGCTGTTTTCAGAATACATAGAATCTATTCTTTTTGAAAGATTAACAACTGAATCAAGAGAAGTAAAAGAATAAATTATATACTCTTTATTTTCTGATTTATTGTTAATTATAATATCTGATAATTCTGTCTTTTTAAACCTTCTGCTGTTTTTGTTTTGATATATGGCATTTCGTTTTTCTTTAGAAACTTCTTCGTCCGGTAATCTTGTTACAATAATCATTATACCATTTCCTGCTGACGGAATAGCTTCAACCATAAGCGGAACGTCTTCTCCAACAAAATTGCACTGTTCTTCAGCTTTTTCCATAATATCTTTAAAAAGATTT
>CALWSX010000084.1 GCA_944384285.1 uncultured Lachnospiraceae bacterium | reverse complement strand
AAAAAGCTGCTGCAAAAGCAACAGCTAATATATTTTAAAAATTAGCTTGTACTTTAAAATAAATTTTAAATCAAACAAGCAATTTTTGCAAGTTCTTTAATTGTCTCTATTGAAATTTTTTTCCCATTATATTCAATTAAATCTTCTGTTTCGCCTGTAAAAACATCACAGTCGGCAGGCACATATTTTCTTAAAACTATCTTCTCATTATCCACAAAAATTTCCAAAGCATCTTTTATTTCTATACCTAAATTTCTTCTTATTTCTACTGGAATTACAACTCTGCCAAGCTCATCTACTTTTCTAACTACACCTGTCGATTTCAAATGAACTCCTCCTTTCGTTAAAAAATTAATTATTTTTATGTTTCAATAATAACATCTTTTGGAATAAGTGTCAACCGACCTTTTACAGCTTCCTGTTATTTTTACCATAAAAACCATTTTTCTTAATAATTTTTTAATATATTTTTACTTCAATAAACGAATTATTGTACATATCGTTTGTAAAATACTATAAAAAAACAAATTTCTTAAAATTGCCTTAAATTTTATACGAATCTATTAATATCATCTTTTGTTATTCCAGGATGAAGAGCAATATTTATGGAATTGGCAATTATTCCAGTAAGCCTGTCAGTTACTGCGTCTATTTCCTTTGGTGTTACAAACATATTGTCTATATACGGATTTAAAACAGTTTTTATTAAATTATACTTTTCTTCTTCGTGAAGTTCATTTAACGTTTCGTAAAACACCGATCCTTTTTCGGCAGAAGAAATCATATCAGATAATATTACGTCAAGCGTGTCATTTACAAGTGTAGCCGCATCTACAACAGTTGGAACTCCTATAGCTATAACAGGTATATTTAAAGTTTCATAGTTTAATGCATTTCTTTTATTTCCTACCCCGCCTCCTGGACATACTCCTGTATCTGTCATTTGTATTGTAGAATTTATTCTTGATGCCCTTCTTGCTGCTAAAGCATCAATTGCAATTATTACAGAAGGATTTATTCTTTTTGCAACACCTTTTATTATCTCTGCTGTTTCAATTCCAGTTATCCCCATAACACCAGGCGAAATTGCTGCTACTTTTTTCACCTGATTTTCCAACTCATCAGGTAAAGTTCCTTTTAAATGTCTTGTTACAAGAATTTTTGAAATAACCTTTGGCCCTAAAGAATCGGGTGTGATATATCTGTTCCCAAGTCCAACTACTAAAACCCCTCCATCTCCTTTTAAATTCGGTTCAACAAATTTTTTTATCCATTCCGATAAATTATAAATTATCTTTTCATGCAAAAATACATCATTTTCTTTCATATCCTGTGATTCTATCGTAAGATATTTCCCTATAGGTTTCCCCATTTCTTCGCTTCCTTTTTCATTTAGAATCTCGACAAGTGTGATTTTTAAATCGTCTTTTTCTGTTTCCGTTACTTTTATACCATCATGTTCTTGTGTATCATTTTCCTGTAAAAACTCTCTTGTTTCTATGGCAAGATCTGTCCTTATACTTCTTTTTTCATTTTTGTATATCATTTTTTACACCTTCCTGTTATAATTTTTTAAATATTATCTTTATTTTTTATCATAATAATTTAATATATACATTGACTTTTATATTCTTTTGTTGTAAAATCAGAGTGTTATATAAGTCATCAAGTACGTGTCTGCAGGCTATGCCTGTTTTTTGATGATTTTTTTTACGATATCCCCCACATATCGTTATATGTTTTATTAATAATATCTGTATTTATATTTTTAGGAGGAACTACACGTGGCAAATATTAAATCCGCAAAAAAAAGAATTAAAGTTATTTCAAAAAGAACATTAAGAAATAAAATGATCAAATCATCTACAAAAACAGCTGTTAAAAAAGCTTTACTTGCTATCGAAGCTGGTAACAAAGAAGCTGCTTGTGAAGTTGTTAAAGCTGCTATCAGCGCTATTGACAGAGCATACACAAAAGGTATCTTCCACAAAAATGCTGCTGCTAGAAAAAAAGCTTCTATCATGAAACTTTACAACAAAATGGCTTAATTTTAATAATATTTACGGCTTTTAAGAGAAATCTTATAAGCCGTTTTTTTATACAAAAAAGGGGATAGAATTTTCATTTCTTATCCCCTCATATTTTTCTTTTTATTTAATATTTATTATCACATATTCTGAATTACTTCCAATCCTTAAAGGAAATCCCCAAGTTCCAAGACCGGAGCTCACTATCATATTTGTGTTCCCTTCTTTTTTTAAACCATATAAACTATCATATTCTGTAAAGTTTTTTACAAAAAATCCAAATGGCGTTATCTGACCTTTATGAGTATGACCTGAAAGCTCTAAAAATACTCCTTTTTCAGAAGCTACCTTTAAATCAAGCGGCTGGTGGTCTATTAATATAACAGGTTTGTCTTTATCCAAACCATTTAAAAGTTCATCTAAAGTTTTTCTGTTTTCATTTTCTGAAAAAGACGCATCTTTTCTTCCAACTACATAAAAGAAATCATCTATTAATAAAGATTCATCATTTAAAACAGTTATATTATTATTTTGAAGCATAGATGTAAGTTCTTGTTCTGTAAAATTAGGTATTTTCTTGTATTTTCCAAGATCATGATTACCATATACAAAAAATACACCATACGAAGTATCTATTTCACCAAGTATTTTACAAGCATTTGCTGCCTCTTCTTTATTAGTCATCTCATCAAATATATCCCCTGCAAGAAAAAGAATATCTACGTTTTCATTTTCGATATTATTTGATATTTCTTTCAAATCTTCTAGATCTACACTTACTCCAAAATGAAGATCTGAAATCATTCCTATTTTTAAACCTTTAAGATTTTCTTGTTCTAATGTGTATTCTGTTTTTACAAAATTTCCAGAATTATAATATCCATATCCAAAAAATAAAATTAGAGAAATAACAACAGGTATTCCACTTTTTATAATTTTGTCAAAAATATTTTCTGTCTTGAAAATTTTATTTAATACTAATCTTATTATTTCAAATAGAATACAAAATATTACTGCATAAATATATACAAGAAATCCTACAGGAGCAAATAAAATCGATAATAAAAGAAATAAAATTGAACATATTACAGAAATTGTTTTTATATTTTTTCTCTTTTTATAAAAATTTATTGTTCTTTTGAAAAATCTATAAAAAAGAAATTGTGAACCAAAAAATATTATTAATAATACTATTGCTAATAAAGCTATAATCTTTGCACTCATTTTATTTTCACCTGTAAAAAAATTTTTTCCTTTTTTTATAATATACCAAAAATCTGTTTTTAAATAAACAATTTATTAATTTTTTTAAAAATATACAATATTACTTGACTTAGTCAAGTAAAAGGGGGCGTATACATTGGATAGCTTTGCATTTTATATTACTATGTTAAGAAAAGATTTTATAAATTTTTGTTCCGAAAAGCTTTCTGAAATAGGTGTTACTTACGGACAGCTTTTTATTATTATTTATATTGGAAAAAAAGAAAATTGTTCACCAAAAGAAATATCTCTTGCTTTAAATTTAGATGCAGGTCACTTAAATAGAACATTAATAAAATTGATTGAAAACAATCTTATTTCTCAGAAAAAAAATGAGATTGATAAAAGAGCTAATATTGTGACTCTTACGGAAAAAGGAAAAAATGTTTTTAAAATGAGCCATGACCTTTTTTACCAATGGGATAAAACAATATTAGATAATCTTACAGATAAAGAAAAAGAAGATTTATTAACTTTAATTAAAAAAATAAAAATGTCTTAGTTCTTATCTTTAAGATATTATATTTTAATTTAAAACCATTTATTTTAATACACTTTCAAAAAAATAATATATTTTAAGGAGGATAAAAAATGTCTAAATTAAATACATTTTTAAATATAATAACAGGAAGATTTAATAACAAAGAACAATACATAAACATGAGAGAAAAAGGAATTGAATACCCTTTTGCTGAACATGTAAATACAGTTTGTAACAATAAAATACTTAATTTACCCAAAGATTTTAAAGGTGTATTTATGGTTGAAGAAAGTTATTATACAACAAACTCTCAAACACACTCAAGCCCTCACCTCTTTTTATTTACAGAAGAAGAAAACGGTATAAAACTTACTTCATACGAAATCCCTGAAAAATACAACAAACAGAATTTTTCATACGAAAATTTATCTTTAATAGACTTTAATGAGCTAAAATTATCATCTAAATTTACACCTGCAATATTTGTTGAAAAAGATGGAGTCTTTGAAGGTGGAAGTGTAAGCATGTTTTCGCCTGTTTTAAAATTTACACTTTCTGAACGTTTTTCAAATGAATCTTTAGAAGTAAGCGAAACCATGGAAGTAAACGGAAAAAGAACTTTCGGATATGATGAACCTATTATATATAAAAGAATAGACTAAAAATTATTTATATAAAAAAAGATACCCGATTAATATTAAAATATTATCGGGTATCTTTTATAACAAAACATTTTTTAAGATAATAAATATCTTCGGAAGGTATTAAAGAAGTATATAAGAAAAATTATGTGTGTGTTATGTTTCTTATATATTCAATTAATCAAATGTGTGTACAAAAAGGCCACTTAAGAGCTTAGGCTCAAACCATGTTGATTTTGGAGGCATAAGAAGATTATTATCAGCAATCTCCATAAGCTCTTCTATAGATGTAGGATACATTGAAAAAGCTATTTTCATTTCTCCGCTTTTACAAAGTTTTTCAAGCTCCAAAAGACCTCGTATTCCTCCTACGAAATCTATTCTTTTATCTTTTCTTACATCTCCTATATTAAGAATAGGTTCCAAAACTTCTTTTTGAAGTATAGCAACATCAAGACTTGAAACAATATCTTTTCCTATATATTCATCTTTTGCTTCAAGTTTATACCACTTTTCATTAAGGAACATTCCAAATGTATGCCTTTTTTCAGGTTTATAAGCTTCTTTTCCACAAAGTGAAACTTCAAATTTTTCTTTAATTTTTTCTATAAACTCTTCTTCTGAAAAGCCGTTTAAATCTTTAATTACTCTGTTATAATCAAGTATTTTAAGCTCATCTTCAGCAAATAAAACTGAAAGACAGAAATTGAATTCTTCTTCTCCTGTTGCATTTTCTTTTGCATCTCTGCGCATTTTTGCAACTTTTGCTGCTGACGCATTTCTATGGTGACCATCAGCAATATAAAGATTTGGAACCTTTTCAAATTCTGAAATAAGTTCATTTATATCTTTATCTTCTGAAATCTGCCACACTTTATGTGTAACTTTTGTATCTTTTGTAAAATCATATAAAGGTACATTTTTCTTGATATTATCAATTATCTCTTTTATTCTTTCCCTTTTTTTATACGCAATAAATATAGGGCCAGTATTTGCATTACAATAATCTATATGATTAATTCTGTCCTGTTCTTTATCCGCTCTTGTAAGCTCATGTTTTTTTATAATGCCATTATCATATTCAAACACAGATGTAAGTCCTACTATACCTGTTTGGCTACGACCATTCATTATAAGTTCATAAACATAAAACATTGGCTTTTCTTCTTTGATAAAAATTTTATCATTTATCATACCATAAAGATTATCTCTTGCTTTTTCATATACCTTTTTATCATACAAATCTATATCTTTAGGCAAATCTATTTCTGCTTTATCTACATGAAGGAATGAATAAGGGTTATCTTTTGCTATTTCTCTCGCCTCATCACTTGACATAACATCATAAGGAAGCTCTGCAACCTTATCTGCATAAATTGCATCAGGGCGAACAGCATTAAATGGTTTTAAAACCGCCATAAGTTATTTTATCCTCCTTATTTAACAAACTGTACAATACGTGCAAGAAGTACTCCGTCAATAGCTTTTATTTCATCTATAAAGTCTTTGCTTTCACCAATTTCGTCAACATCAATAAGGGTATAAGCAACTTCACCTCTACTCTTATTTGTCATATTTGCAATATTAATATGATGTTTTGCAAATACGGCAGAAACAGAGCTTACCATATTTGGAATATTTTTATGTGCTATAGCTACTCTGCTTTTTCCTTCAAAAGGCATGCTTATTTTAGGGAAGTTTACAGAATTTGTTATATTACCATAAAGAAGATAATCTTTTAATTCTTCAGCAGCCATAACTGCACAGTTTTCTTCTGATTCTGGTGTTGAAGCTCCAAGATGAGGAATAATAATAATATTTTCTTCACCTAATATATCTTCTGCTATAAAGTCTGTTACATATTTAGCTACAATACCGTCTTTCATAGCCTGTTTTAAGTCTTCGTTATTAACAATTCCACCTCTTGAGAAGTTAAGAAGTCTTAAACCTTTTTTAGCGATTGAGAACATATATTTATCAAACATATTCTTTGTTGTATCATTAAGAGGAACATGAATTGTTATATAATCACATTCTGATACCATTTTTTCTATAGAATTAGCTTTTACTACCTGAGATTTTAAGCTCCAAGCCGCTTCTACGCTTATGTATGGGTCATATCCGCAAACCTGCATTCCAAGAGAAACAGCTGTATTTGCAACAAGTGCTCCAATAGCTCCAAGACCTATAACACCAAGTTTTTTACCTTTAAGTTCAGGTCCAACAAAATTTTTCTTGCCTTTTTCTACAAGTTTGTCAATTCCTTCCTGTCCTTTTAAAGTTTTTGCCCATTCAATACCTTCATAAACCTTTCTTGATGAAAGAAGAAGTGCTGCAATAACAAGTTCTTTTACACCATTTGCATTTGCTCCAGGAGTATTAAATACAACAATACCTTTTTCTGAACAATCAGCTATAGGAATGTTGTTTGTTCCGGCTCCCGCACGTGCAACAGCCACTAAATTTTCTGGAAGTTCCATTTCATGCATATTAAAACTTCTTAAAATAATACCTTCCGGATTTTCTAAATTATCTGAAATATTAAATTTTTCTTCATCGAGTATATGAAGACCGCATTTTGCGATAGCATTAAGTGTTAAAATATTATACATTTTAAAAGTTCCTCCTTAATTGTTTTTTTCAAAGTTTGCCATAAAATCAATAAGTTTTTCTACACCTTCAACCGGCATAGCATTATAGATACTTGCTCTCATTCCGCCTACTGTTCTATGACCTTTAAGATTTACAAATCCGTTTTCTGTTGCTTCTTTAATAAATTTTGCATTTAACTCTTCTGTTGGAAGTATAAAAGGAATGTTCATTAAAGAACGGTCTTCTTTTACTACTGTTCCTTTAAAAAGTTTTGAATTATCAAGGAAATCATAAAGCATTTTTGATTTTCTTTCGTTTATTTTCTGCATTTCTTTAATTCCGCCTTTTTCGAGTATCCATTCAAATACAAGACCGGCAAAATATATTGCATAAGTAGGAGGTGTATTATAAAGGGAGTCTGCTTTAACATGAGTATCATATCTAAGCATTGTAGGTGTTATATCCATTGGATTATTAACAAGGTCTTCCCTTACAATAGCAACTGTAAGACCAGCAGGGCCTAAGTTTTTCTGAGCTCCGGCATAAATAATACCAAATTTATTTATATCGTATTCTTCTGCCAAAATGTTACTTGACATATCCGCAACAACAGGTACATTTTCAAAGAAATTAGGTACTTTGTCATTAGGTATATGAGTTCCGTAAATAGTGTTATTAAGTGTAACATGGCAGTATGCCGCATTTTTATTAAACATATCAGGAGTAAGCTTTGGTACATAAGAAAATACTTTATCTTCAGAAGATGCAACTACATTTACATTTCCGTATTTCTTAGCTTCAGCAATAGCTTTTTTTGACCACTGTCCTGTATTTACATAATCACAATCTTTATTATCTTTTAAAAGATTCATAGGAACCATAGCAAACTGTGTTGAAGCTCCACCCTGTAAAAACAAAATTTTGTAATTATCAGGAACGTTCATTATCTGTTTTAAATCAGCTTCAGCTTTTTTTATAATAGCATCATAAACTTTGGAACGATGGCTCATCTCCATAACGGACATTCCCGAGTCCCCATAACATACAAACTCCTTCTGAGCTCTTTCCAATACTTCAAGCGGTAACATTGATGGACCTGCTGAAAAATTATAAACTCTGTTCACTAAAACTCCTCCTTTAATTTATAAATTTTATATTCTGATATAATGATTATTTTTATAAAAAAACTCCCGTCCCCTAAAAACAGGGACGAGAGCAATAATTATTTCCCGTGTTGCCACCCTTATTGTACAAAATAAAATTTTGTACCTCTTAATTAAAGCTATATAGGGCTTACCCTTCCGTTATTAGCGGCGGCATAGAAAGTGGAACACCTTTTTATCAATATCGGCTCTCAGCAAAATACCGACTCTCTTTAAAAGACTACGAGGCTTAGTTTTCATTATAGCCATTTGTTGTTAATTTTGTTTTTATACGGCGGTCAAATGTGTTTGACTGAGCTTATAAGTGAATTATATCACAAAACTAGAGTATTTCAAGTGTTATTTTTTAATCATTAATTAATTTTTTATCTTTGTGTATAGTAAAATATTATAAAAAAACTCTTCTATAATTGTATTGTTTTTATTATCTGTGTCCTTGTGCCGTGGAATAAAAAGTTTTATGTTTTGAAATTTGGAATATTTAATAAATTATATTAAATTATAAGTTTTAAAATTTAACACTTTACCTCACAAAAATCATTAAAATAAATTTTAAAACTTATTTTTTTGTTTAATTTAGTATATTAAAAATGGAGCGGTAAAAGAACCGCTCCTATGATTTGAGGAATTTATTATACTCGCAAATACTAATGGAGTAAAATGCAATTATGAATATTTTATGTACATTACAGATTTATAGATTTTTAAGAGATTTTTTATTTTATAGGTAAGTATATAATTTTAATATTGATTTATTTTTGATTTTTGGTATTTATTTTTAGGGTAAATTAAATTTTTATGCTGCGTTTACAGCACTAACATATTTTTTTGTATCTTTATATGGATTTTTTCTAAAGAGGAGGTACAACATTACAATTAATACAATAAATGCTATAATCGTTCCTACCCCAAATGTTCCATAGGCTATTAATGAACCTATCTGATTTATCATTAAAGCTACTAAATAAGCAAATAAACACTGATAACCAATTGCAAACCATGTCCAGTTTGTATTATTCATTTCTCTTTTGATAGCTCCGATAGCTGCAAAACATGGTGCACAAAGAAGATTAAACGCAAGGAATGCATAAGCTGAAACTGCTGTGAAATCTCTTGCAAAAAGTGCCCAGTATTCCATACCATCTTCTGCAACCTCTGAAAAACCATAAAGAACACCTAATGTACCAACTACATTTTCTTTTGCAATTAAGCCTGTAACAGTACCTACTGTAACCTGCCATGTTCCAAATCCAAGAGGTCTGAAAATAGGAGCAACCACATTACCAATAGATGCAAGTAAACTATTATTACTGTCAACAACAGCTCCAAATTCGCCATTTGTAAATCCATATCCCTGTAAGAACCAAAGTACTACAGCAGATATTAAAATTACTGTTCCTGCACGTTTAATGAAAGAATAACCTCTTTCCCATGTTGCACGAAGAACATTAGTCATTGATGGAGCATGATAGGAAGGAAGCTCCATAACAAAAGGTGCTGGTTCTTGTGCAAATCTTTTAGTTTTCTTTAAAATTACACCTGATACTATTATAGCTACAATACCAAGGAAGTATGCTGAAGGTGCAACCCACCATGTTCCTCCAAAAAGAGCTCCGGCTACAAGAGCAATAATAGGAAGTTTTGCTGAACAAGGTATAAATGTTGTTGTCATAACAGTCATACGTCTATCACTTTCGCTTTCAATAGTACGTGAAGCCATAACTCCTGGAATACCACATCCTGAACCTACAAGCATAGGAATAAATGATTTCCCGGAAAGACCGAATCTTCTGAAAATTCTGTCCATTATAAACGCAATTCTTGCCATATATCCAACGTCTTCAAGTATTGCAAGTAAGAAAGAAACAAGTAAAATTTGAGGAACAAATCCAATTACAGCCCCTACACCACCTACAATACCATCAACAACAAGACCTGAAAGCCAAGGTGCAACATTCATACTTTCAAACCATGAGGACAAATTTCCCATAACCCATTCTCCAACAAGAACGTCGTTTGTCCAGTCTGTTGCCCAAGTACCAACTGTTGTTACAGAAATATAATAAAGCAAAAATATTATAACAACAAATATAGGAAGAGCTAAAATCCTATTTGTAACTATGCTGTCTATTTTATCAGAAACAGAACCGCCCTCTCTATGTTTCTTAGTAACACACATAGAAACTTTTTTGCTTATATATGCATATCTTTGGTTTATTATAATGCTTTCCGCATCATCATCAAGTTCATTTTCACACTCAACTATATGCTCTTCTATATGTTCCAAAATATCTTTCGGAAGCTTTAAAAACTCTATTGCTTTTTCGTCTCTTTCAAATAATTTTATAGCAAAGAAACGAAGATATGTACTGTCTACATATTGTTCAATAGATTCTTCAATACGCGCTATTGCGTGTTCAACACTTCCCTCAAAAACATGTAAAAGTTCTATTTTTTTATGTTCTTTGGCAAGTGAGATCGCAATTTCACTAACCTCCTTTCCGCCTTCCCCTTTAAGTGCAGAAGTTTCAACAACTTCACAATTAAAGGCTTTTGCAAGTTTTTTAATATCTATATTATCACCGTTTTTACGAACAATATCTATCATATTAACAGCGATAACTACGGGTATACCAAGCTCAATAAGCTGTGTTGTTAAATAAAGGTTTCTTTCTATATTTGTACCATCAACAATATTTATAATTGCATCTGGTTTTTCGTTTACAAGATAATTTCTTGCCACAACTTCTTCGAGCGTATATGGGGATAAAGAATAAATTCCAGGTAAGTCCTGTATGATTACATCTTTATGTCCTTTTAACTTGCCCTCTTTTTTCTCTACTGTAACTCCGGGCCAGTTTCCTACATATTGGTTGCTGCCCGTTAAATCATTGAACATTGTTGTTTTTCCGCTATTTGGATTGCCTGCAAGAGCTATTTTTATTGCCATTTGTGTTATCTCCTTCCAACCAAAGTTAGTATGCACTAACTTATGCTTAAAAATTTTTAAACAATTTCTATCATCTCTGCATCTGCTTTACGAACAGAAAGCTCATATCCTCTAACAGTAACCTCTAAAGGATCTCCTAAAGGCGCAACCTTACGAATAAATATATCACAACCTTTTGTAATACCCATGTCCATTATTCTTCTTTTAACGGGACCCTCTCCATGAAGTTTTACAACTTTTACCGTACTGCCAATTTTGGCATCTCTTAATGTGTTCATACATACCTCCCAAGAACTTAAAGACAAACTTTTAAACCATAATTCTGTTTGTCATATTTTTATCTAAAGCAATACGACTTCCTTTTACAGCTAAAATCATATTACCCCCGATTTTTGAAATTACACTTACTTCTTCTCCAACAACAAGGCCTAACTCAGAAAGATGCTGTCTTACTTCGTCTTTCCCTGTTATTTTTAAAATAATATTTTTTTCTCCGATACTTGCCATTGATAAAGGCATCATCTTTTTCCTCCCCACTTCATGTTGTTAGATGTAACTAACACATATAGAAAATATATAGTTAGCTATCGCTAACCTTTGAAATGAGTTTAACATAACTAACTCATTATGTCAACTACATTTTTAAATTTTTGTGCTTTATTTTTACAAATTTTTATATGAAATATTTTATAAAATCTCTTTTATGTTTTATGTTTTAATGGTATAATGTTATTTATATATTATGGGATACTATGAAAAGTTATTTTTTATGTTTCATAGTATCTTTTATAATGATACCAAAAAATAAAATTCTTTTATTTGGGGGATTAAAATGGAAAAACTTAAAATAGTTGGTATGAATAAGCTTACAGGAGAAGTTACTATAAGCGGCGCTAAAAATGCTGCTGTTGCAATAATCCCTGCATCTATTATAGCTGGCGGTGTTTCTGTAATTGAAAATCTACCATATATTGAAGATGTCTCAAGTTTACATAAAACCATTAACAAACTTGGTGCTAAATGCGAATACAAAGATAAACATACATTACTTATCGACAGTTCTAATATAATAAGCCCTTGTGCTCTTTATGACGAAGTTAGAAAAATTCGTGCTTCATATTACCTTATTGGAGCTTTTCTTGCTAGATTTAAAGAAGCAAAAGTTGCTCTTCCTGGAGGTTGCAACTTTGGAAATCGTCCTATTGACCAACATTTAAAAGGGTTTAGAGCTCTTGGAGCAGAAGTTTCTGTTGACTGTGAACAAGGTGTTGTTTATGCAAAAGCTGATAAACTTGTCGGAACATCTATTTATCTTGATGTTGTAAGTGTTGGAGCGACTATTAATATAATGCTTGCTGCAACTCTTGCTGAAGGAATGACTACTATCGAAAATGCGGCTAAAGAACCTCATGTTGTTGATACAGCAAACTTTTTAAACATGATGGGTGCCAAAATTAAAGGTGCCGGTACTGATGTTATCCGTATCTATGGCGTTGAAAAACTTCACGGCGCAAACTATGCAATTATTCCTGACCAAATTGAAGCCGGAACTTATATGATTGCAGGTGCTATAACTCGTGGAGACGTTCTTGTTAAAAATGTAATTCCTACACACCTTGATTCTCTTTCAGCCAAACTTCTTGAAATGGACATAACTGTACAGGAATTTGACGATTCTATAAGAATTATCGCAGACAAACCTTTTAAAAATGTAAATGTTAAAACTATGGCTTATCCTGGTTTCCCTACCGCTTTACAGCCTCCAATGACAGCTCTTTTATCTGTTGCGAAAGGCAAAAACATTATTACAGAAAATGTTTGGGAAAATCGTTTTCAATACATAGATGAACTTAAAAAACTTGGCGCTGACATTATTGTTGAGGACAGAGTTGCAACTATTAATGGTGTAGAAAAATTAAAAGGTGCTAACGTTCGTGCAACAGACCTTCGTGCCGGAGCAGCTATGATACTTGCCGGTCTTGCAGCAGAAGGCGAAACCATAGTTGATGGTTTAAAATATATTGACAGAGGCTATGAAGAAGTAGAGAAAAAATTTGGTGCATTGGGCGCTAAAATTGAAAGGTTTGAAGATTAATTTTCTTTTTTTAATTTTTGTATTGACAAAAAAATTTTTATATTGTATTGTAAAAATACGTTATGTCATATTACTGACGGAATTAAGTGGGGTTAACCACGTGGAGTATGACTTTATTTTAAGCCGACCGTCTGGGCAAATCCCGGACTTGTCGGCTTTTTTTCTGTTAACTTTTTAATTTATTTATTTTTTAGGAGGTTTTCACTTTGAAATCAGATATTCAAATTGCTCAGGAATGTAAAATGATGCCTATAAAAGATGTTGCTAAAAAACTCAATATCTCTGAAGATTATCTCGAAAATTATGGTAAATACAAAGCAAAATTAAGTGAAGAACTTTTTAACGAAGTAAAAAATAACAAAGACGCTAAACTTGTGCTTGTAACTGCTATTAATCCTACTCCTGCCGGTGAAGGAAAAACTACAACAACTATTGGTTTATCACAAGCACTTAACAAACTTAATAAAAAAACTATGGTAGTATTAAGAGAGCCTTCTCTTGGTCCATGCTTTGGTGTAAAAGGTGGAGCTGCTGGCGGCGGATATGCTCAGGTTGTACCTATGGAAGATATTAACCTTCACTTTACAGGCGATATTCACGCAATCACTACAGCAAACAACCTCCTTTCAGCTATGCTCGACAATCATATTCATCAAGGCAACGAATTAAATATTGATCCTCGTACTGTTGTGTGGAAAAGAGCTCTTGATATGAACGACAGAGCTTTAAGAAATAATATAATTGGTCTTGGCGGAAAAGCAAACGGTGTCCCACGTGAAGATCATTTCCAGATTACTGTTGCATCAGAAATTATGGCTATTTTCTGTCTTGCAAGTGATATAAAAGACCTTAAAGAAAGACTTTCAAAAATAATTGTAGCTTACACATATGATAATAAACCTGTAACAGCAGGTGATTTAGGTGCTGCCGGTGCTATGACTGCTCTTTTAAAAGATGCTATTAAACCAAACCTTGTACAGACACTTGACAATAATCCAGCTATTATCCATGGCGGACCTTTTGCAAACATAGCTCATGGCTGCAACTCTGTTCGTGCTACAAAACTTGCTTTAAAACTCGCTGACTATGTAGTTACTGAAGCAGGTTTCGGTGCTGACTTAGGAGCTGAAAAATTCTTTGATATAAAATGCCGTAAAGCAGGTTTAAAACCTGATGCTGTTGTACTTGTTGCTACTGTACGTGCATTAAAATATAATGGTGGTGTTCCTAAAACAGAACTTTCAACAGAAAACGTTGAAGCTGTTAAAAAAGGTTTTGCTAACCTTGAAAAACACATTGAAAACCTTATGCAATACAAAGTTCCTGTTGTTGTTACATTAAACAACTTTATTACAGATACAGATGCAGAAGTAGAATTTATTAAAAACAAATGTGAAGAAATGGGAGCTACATTTGCCATTTCTAAAGTTTGGGAAAAAGGTGCTGAAGGCGGAATCGAGCTTGCAGAAAAACTTCTTGAAACACTTGAAACAAAAAAATCAAACTTTACACTTCTTTATCCAGATGAAATGCCTGTAAAAGAAAAAATTGAAACAGTATGTAATAAAATTTATGGTGCAAAAACTGTTAACTTCTCAGGACAGGCATTAAAGAGCCTCGCTACAATAGAAGAATTAAATATGAATAATCTTCCTGTTTGTATCGCAAAAACACAATATTCTCTTTCAGATAATCCTAAACTTTTAGGAAAACCTGTTGATTTTGAAGTAACTGTTAAAGACATTACTATTTCTGCTGGTGCTGGTTTTGTTGTTGTTCTTTTAGGTGACATTATGACAATGCCTGGTCTTCCTAAAAAACCTGCGGCACTTTCTATTGATGTTGACGAAAACGGTAAAATTACAGGATTATTCTAATATTAAAATTATAAGACAGCAGTAATTCTGCTGTCTTTTTTCATTATATGATACTATTACTATTGATTAAACTCTCTCATTATGATAGACTACCTGTATGTGCTTTTTTAAATATACTGCTACCGAGTAGTAAAATGCAAATGCATTTTTATTTACGGCATTAGGTCTTAGAAGTCGTAAATGGAGGTGCATTTTTTTGGGAGGAAAATATGTTAGAAAAAAAACTGAGGCGTTATATTATTCCAAATGTTTTGGCAATGCTTGGAATATCTTTATATATATTGGCTGATACATTTTTCATATCAGTAGCAGCCGGAGCAAACGGTATTACAGCTTTAAATTTATCTTTACCTATATATGGGTTTATGTTTGCCATTGGTTCAATGATCGGCATAGGCTCATCTATAAAATACAATATAACTAAGTCTATAGGCTTAAAAGAACATAAGGACTATTTTTCTAATTCTATAATTTGTACTCTTTTAGTAAGTATACCTTTTGTATTACTTGGTATATTTGCTCCTGACACAGTTTTAAAACTTATGGGAGCTGATGAAACTATACTTAAAACAGGACATACTTACATTAAAACAATACTTATGTTTGCACCTGTTTTTATGGTGAATTATACTTTTACATCTTTTGTAAGAAATGACGGCGAACCTAATATTGCAATGGCTGCAACTTTATCAAGTACTATCTTTAATATTATTTTTGATTATGTTTTCATGTTCCCTATGAAAATGGGAATGTTTGGTGCTGCTCTTGCAACAGGGTTATCCCCTATTTTAAGTATTTGTGTATGTATGATTCATTACCTTTCAGATAAAAATTCTGTTGTATTTATAAAAAAACTCCCTTCTTTTAAAAAACTTATCCAATCTTGTTCTTTAGGAATTTCTGGATTTGTTGGAGAGTTATCAAATGGATTAACAAGCATGGTGTTTAATTTTATATTACTTGACCTCATCGGTAATATTGCAGTTGCAGCATACGGCGTAGTTGCAAATATCTCATTGGTTGGGATTGCAATTTTTAACGGTGTGTCACAGGGGTTACAGCCTATGGCAAGTGAATCAGCCGGAAAAGGTGACGAAAATTCAAAAATACGAATAAAAAACTATTCCATAAAAATAGGGCTTTTTATTTCTTTAGTTATAGTTATTTTATTATATATTTTTACAAAACAAATTGTTGCTGTTTTTAACAGTGAAAATTCGTTGGAAATGGCAAAATATGCAGAAATTGGTTTAAGATTATATAGCCTTGGTTTTATAATGGCATCTGTAAATATTATCAAAAGCGGTTATTTTGCAGCAATAGGTGAAGCAAAAGAATGTTCATTTATTTCTGTTTCAAGAGGTATTGTTGCTATTGTAATTTTAGCTTTTGTGTTATCAAGATTTTTAGGAATATATGGTGTTTGGATTGCTTTTCCTGCTTCTGAACTTATCACATTTATTATTTCAAAATTTTTATTTGATAGAAAAAACCTTCAGAAAAAAACACTTGCTTAAAATTAAAACTTCCTGTTTAAAAATTTACAAACAGGAAGTTTTTTAATTTAAAAATATTTTATTAAAAATCATGTCTAAAAGAAACACCCATTCCGATTTCTTCATAAACACATATTATCTTTTCTATTTTCATAAAACATTCTTTATCATCTAAACTTGTATCTTCCAATATATCCTTTATGCTTTTTAAAGCATAATAACACTTATCTGATACTATTTTATTAATATCTATATTAATATTTGGAAAACTTATTTCTGCTTTTTCTTTTGATAATATATTTATAATAATTTCCTTGTATAAATCCATTATTTCACCTTAAAACTAATATAATACTACTTTATCTTATATAGTCGTATTAGCCAATACATAATTTCATTTTGTAGTATTATTTTATATGAGGTGAATTATATGAAACCATTAAAACAAAAAGTAAGTATTACATTAGATGAGGATATCATTAAAAAAGTAAAAGAATTGGCTGAAGAGTCCAATCGTTCTTTTTCTCAATATATTAATCTTGTTTTAAAAAACTTTATTGCAAAATATGAAAACAAAAAAGAAATTAATGATAAATAAATTATTCTGGCTATATTGTCACGAGGTGATTTAAATGAAGCCCTTAAAAAAGAGTGTTAGTATTACATTAGATGAGGATATTATTGAAAAAGTAAAAGAATTGGCTGAAGAATCTGATCGTTCTTTTTCTCAATATATTAATCTTGTTTTAAAAAATTTTATTGCAAAATACGAAAATAAAAAAATTAATGATAAATAAAATTATTCAGCTATGGTAAATCCATAGTTGTTTTTTAATTTGATAAAAATTACTTATATGTATTATTATGGTAATTTATATTAAACTATGATATAATTGTTTTATCTCATTTATGGACATATTTTATGTTTATGTACAATTAATTTTAAGGGGTGAATAATATGGGTAAAAACTATTTTAAACCATCAAATTATGAAATCGAAAATGCACTTAAAGAAGTATTACGATATGATGGCGGAATATTTGTTGGTGACAATTATACAACAAAAGACCATGGTGATTATATCGAAATAAACATTGACGCAGATAACGATAAAGGCCATGTAAGTTATGATTTATATTTTGATGAAGATGGTAATCTTAAAGATTGGAAAAAACACAGATAAAAAATTTATTAAAAAGGAGAATATTATATGAAAAAAATTAAAGAAAAAAATCTTATCCCTACTTTAAAATTTAACAGCTCATATTTTTCATGTCCAAGATGTGGTTGGGAATACCCTGGCCCATTGCTTGTTAGAGGTGATATTGCTGAAAAAGAATGTGAAAATTGTGGACATTCCTATTTAGTACGTAATAAATAATATGGTTTCATTTTTTAAGTATAGAGTCATTTTTTCAAAATCACCTTTTCAAAAAATAAAAAAAAGTCTTATAAAAGCTCAAAATAAATACGAAATAGGCGGAATTTTATTAGGCTATAAAATATTAAATTTTTATTTTATAATTGATGTCACTATACCAAAAAATATAAACAAAAAATCAATGGTTTCTTTTGTACTTGACGGAGAAGAACACAGTAAATTAGCTTCTGAAATTATAAAAAGCTACTTATATAAACCATCTGTTTTAGGTATATGGCACAGTCATATTTGCAGTGGTACTACATTCTCAACACAAGATAAAATCTCTAACAAAGAAATGGCTTGTTTCTTGAATGGAACATTATCCATGCTAGTCACTATGAATAATGGTAAATTTTTTAAAAAAGTATATTATATATATCCTAGCGGAAAACATATTCTTTGTAAAACTTATAAAAATTTGGGGAATAAAAAATCCCTTCAAATTACCAAAACAAATTAATTATAGTTTTTCTTAGTATATTAATTTTTTCTAACAAAAAAAGCGGTATCTGTAAATTACAGTACCGCTTAATTTTTTATAAATTATACAAGTTCAATGATAACTTCTGGAGCACCATCACCACGGCGAGCGCCTAATTTGATGATTCTTGTGTAACCACCTTTACGTTCAACGTATTTAGGTGCGATTTCATCAAAAAGTTTAGCTGGCATATCAACAGTTTTTGTGTTCTGTCTTAATTTTTTGCCATCAGCAGGTCTTTCTGTTATTGGATAAAGGTAAGAAAGCATTTTTCTTCTTGCAGCTAATCTTGAAGGATTATCTTTTTTGATTGTTTTCTTAACTTCTTCATAAACAGTAACTTTTTTGCCGTTTACTACTTCTTTTTCTCTTTTGCCGTTAGCATCTTTTTTAGCTACTTTAGCCATAACTTCTACTTCTGTGAAGTTATCTTTTTCTCTGATTGCAAGAGTGATCATTTTTTCAGCAATTCTTCTGATTTCTTTTGCTCTTGCTTCTGTTGTTTTGATTTTTCCATGATATAAAAGAGCTGTAACTTGATTTCTCAAGAGCGCTTTTCTCTGTGGTGTTGTACGTCCAAGTTTTCTGTTTCCTGATCCTGTCATGTCAGATCCTCCTTAAATAAACTGTAAAACTTAACCCGAGGCAACAACTCTTCGGTATTACGTTGCCTCGCAATTCTACATAACTAATATCAACAACTGACTCCATAAATTACTACAGAGACACATTTATTTTTTAAAACGTTCTTAATCTTCGTTTGGTCTTAATGCTAAACCAAGCTCAGCCAATTTAGCAAGAACTTCTTCAAGTGATTTTCTTCCTAAATTACGAACTTTCATCATTTCTTCTTCTGTCTTATTTGCAAGGTCTTCAACTGTGTTGATTCCTGCACGTTTAAGGCAGTTATAAGAACGAACGGAAAGGTCAAGCTCCTCGATGCTCATTTCAAGAACTTTTTCCTTTTTACCTTCTTCTTTTTCAATTAATATATCAACATTTTTAGCTGTGTCTGATAAATCAATGAAAAGATTTAAGTGTTCGTTTAATATTTTCGCACCGTAGCTTAAAGCTTCATCCGGTTTTAATGTTCCATTTGTCCAAACTTCTAAAGTAAGTTTATCAAAGTCGGTTAATGAACCTACTCTTGTGTCCTCTACAAGGAAATTAACTCTGCTTACAGGTGTAAATATACTGTCTACAGGAAGAAGGTCTATTGACTGGTCCTCTCTTTTATTCTTGTCAGCGCCAATATATCCACGACCTTTTTTAATGATAATCTCCATATAAAGTTTGCTTGAAGATCCATTACTTAATGTTGCAATATGATGGTCCGGATTTAAAATTTCTATGTCACTGTCTGCTTTGATGTCGGCTCCTGTAACTTCGCCTTCACCTTCCATGTCGATGTAAGCTATCTTTTGTTCATCGCTTTCACTTGTATTTTTTATTGCAAGTCCTTTAAGATTTAAAATTATTTCTGTAACGTCTTCTTTAACGCCCGGAATAGTACCGAACTCGTGTACAACACCGTCAATTTTAACATTGCTTACTGCAGCCCCAGGTAATGAGGATAAAAGTATTCTTCTTAAAGAATTGCCAAGAGTTGTACCGTAGCCTCTTTCAAGAGGTTCTACAACAAACTTTCCATAGCAACCATCTGATGAAATCTCAACAGTATCGATACGAGGTTTCTCAAACTCAAGCATCCAATATAAACCTCCCTTATTATTTCTGACAACCACCTATTATTTTGAATACAACTCAACGATTAATGTTTCTTCAACAGGAACATCGATCTGATCTCTCTGAGGTTTTGTTGAAACTGTACCGCATAAGTTTTCTTTGTCAGCAGCTAACCATTCTGGTACAGCTCTGCCTGAAGTTGCGTCCAAAATATCTTTATATCTCTGCATGTCTTTGTATTTTTCTCTGATTTCAACTTTGTCGCCAACTTTAAGTTCATATGATGGGATATCAACTGGTTTTCCGTTTACCCATACATGTTTGTGACGGCAAATCTGTCTTGCTTCTTTTCTTGTTC
>CALWSX010000083.1 GCA_944384285.1 uncultured Lachnospiraceae bacterium | reverse complement strand
CAGAGGGTAAGGCATGGATTGAACATGGTATTTACAGTGATCAAGTTATAAAAAGAAATAAAGAATATATAAAGCATATACCGGAGCTTGAAAAAATTTTTTATAGCCTTATAGCTTCAGCCGAGCAAAAAGGGTATTTAAAGAAAAGATAAATATAGTTTTAATTTTTAGAAGGATTGTAATTTTTTATTTACAATCCTTCTTTATTTTTTAAAATTTGTTACAAAAATAATTAATTATTTCGAAATGAAAAAATTCAGTAGTATAAAAATAAATGCATATTTTAATTTTATACAAAAAAATATACAATAAATTTTATTATTTTTATCAATGAAATTTTTTTAATTTTTTAAACTAATCTTTAAAATATACGCATTATAGAGCTTTCTTAAATGTAAAAAATATAATAAGATGTTAAAATATGTAAATATTAAATGTTAAAAATATTTTTATGGTGAAAAAAGTACTAAAAAAGTTGCAAAAATTTTAAAAAAATGTTTGCAACTTTTTCTTTATTATTGTATAATAACTTCGTAACATTTTTGTAACAAAAGATAAGGAGATGTTTACTATTAAACCGAATAATAAAATAGACTTAAATAAAACGTTTTTGTCTTTAAAACTTAATCATTCAAAAAAAGAACTTAATATATCTATTAAACAATTTTGTGCAGTGTCTTTAGTAGTAGTAGTTGCTGTTGTAGGTGGTATATATAGTTACGGCAAGTATAGAATTAATACTGAATTATTAAACAAAACAAGAAACGATTTACAAAATGTTAGCACATATGTAGAAGAACAATATGATGCTGAAATAAAAGAACTTGAAAAGAAAACAGAAGAAATAGAAAAACAATTTGAAAATATCAATTCTTCTAAAGATGAAATTAAAAATGAAATAAATAAAATTGATAGTACAGCAACAATTCTTACAGAAGAGAATAGTGAAGTTGCTGTCGCAACTGGAACTGCACAAAAGTCATCAGATTCAAGAATTAATCTTTTATCACAAAGAATTGATAATCTTGGTACTTTAGTTTCTAATAGTGAGACAGAATTTACGCAGGCAGCAGAAGAAGTTACTGTACTTGTAAACGATATTTTATCAAAACCATCTTTATTCCCTACAAATGGTATGATTAGTTCTGAATTTGGTTATAGATCTGAAACAGGTTCTTTCCATGGTGGAGTTGATATTAGAGCACCAAAAGGAACTCCTATTGTTGCTACAGCAAGTGGAACTGTTGAAATAAGTGGCAATGCTCCTCAAGGATATTCAGGTTATGGAAATGTAATTGTAATTAACCATGGAAGCGGATACAAAACACTTTATGCTCATAATGATCAAAATGTTGTTAAAGTAGGTCAGCATGTAGAAAAAGGTGAAGTTATAGGATATGTTGGATGTACAGGATATTCTACCGGAAACCATGTTCATTATGAAGTTACACAAAATGGTGAACTCCAAAATCCAAGAAATTTTTTCTAATTTTAAATTATAAGGATATGGCTTATACCATATCCTTTTTTAATAGTTTATATTTTGTAATAAAAGCAATATTGTTATGATTTGTTATTATGTGTTATAATTAAATATACTTTAAAGATTGGGGAGTGCTGTTTTGAAAAAAATTATGTTGTTATTTATATCTTGCTTGGTTTCAATATTTTTTATTGGGTGTACAGATAAAGAAGTAGAAGATAATACTTTATACATAGAAAAAGCTGTTCTTACTGAAGAGGAAGACAATATAATAAAACTTTTAGGAACAGAATTTGATAACTCTATTTTTGATTTTAAGGTTGATGATACTGTAAAATCTATTTATTTAACTTATTATACCCTTGAAGATGGTAAATGGATTCCTGATTTAGGTGAAAGCAAATATTTGTTTAAGGATACAGAAGGAAGAATTGCTATAACTTTTAATAATCTTGATAATGGGCACAGAGAAGCACTTCAAAGCAAATCTGTAAATAGCTCTTCTACACACTATCCAGAAGAAAAAAATATTGAAGAAATAGGTGTTACAACTTCTTATCTTTCTGATAAAAAAGAAATAGTTTATGAAGAAGAAATACCACTTGTAATTCAAATTTTAACAAATAAAAATGAAGTTAAATCTTATAATGTAGATTATTTTTATAGCCCGGAAGTTTACGCTGAAGAAGGTTATGAAAAAGTTTATGCCATAACTGTAAAATTCAGCCAAAATGAAATATCAGATACAAACTCTGAAAATACAGATTTATATAAACCTGAAGCTACTTCAGATAAAAAGTTTATTTATCTTAATTCATAATTTAAATTAATTTTAATATTAGGGAGGAAAATATTTTAATGTTAAAAGAAAGAATTTATATATTAATAGTTTTTTTGTGTGTAGTACAAGTTTTTTCAACATTTACACTTCAAAAAAAGATAAAAACCATGGAAAAAGCTTTATCAGATAAAGTAATAACAACAGAAGATGAAATTTCAGAAATTTATGACAATATAGAAATTCTTTTAAATGAACAAAATAGTTTATTTGAAAATTGTGAATATAAATTTGGAGATGTAAATACTAATAATTTAACTGTAGATACAAAATTTATAGTTTCTCCAAAAGAAATTACCCAAGATACAAAACTTGAGTTACAGATAGATGATAAAGTTTACAATATGGAAAGACAAGGCACAGATTTTTCTGTAAATATTCCTTTGAATATTTTTGGGAAAAATATTGAGCCTAAGATTATTGTAAGTATGGGTGAAAAAGTTTTTATTGAAAAGCCAGAAAACATATTAATAGAAAAAGTAAATGAAGGAATTTTGCCTGTGCTTAATATATCATCATTTGATGAAAAGTCTAAATTTACTAAAGATACTTTTACAAGAGAAGGTAGAATTTCAGTTGATAAAAAAGTTTTTCCTTCAGAAATTGACTTTACAGATGTTTATTTAAAAATAGAATCGGGAGATAATGTCCTTGTAGATAAAAAAATTTCCCCGGAAAATGAATGGGATAGTTTTACTTATGAAATAAATGAAACTGTTTCTGTAGGAGAAAATGATGGTTGCAAAATAAGTTTATATTCATACGATACTCTTGGATTACTTCATTCTTACGAAATAGAAAATCATGAAAGACCTGTAGATGGGCGTTCAAAAGAGCCTACTTTACGTGGAAATGAAAAAATATATAACAAATCAGGAAAATTAGTTTATTCATATTCAGAAATTTAAATTTTTAGGTGTCAACATTGTTGGCACCTTTTTTAATGGAAAAAAGAATAAACCCAAAAAGATGGATTTATTCTTTTAAATTTTAATTATTGTCTTTTAATTTTATAAAGTATTCTATTAAATCAGTAATTTTAATATCTTCTTTTTCGCTTGTTTCCATGTTTTTAACAGAAACAAGATTTTCTTTTATTTCGTTTTCTCCAATTATGAGAGAATATTTTGCACCAATTTTATTTGCATATTTCATTTGTGCTTTAACACTTCTTTCAAGTGTATCACTTTCTGCAAGAATACCGTTTTTTCTAAGTTCGTATACTAATGCTTGAGATTTAAAGAAACCTTCTTCGCCCATAGAGCCTACAAAAACATCTTTGTAAGGTTTATATTCTGTTTCACCGTTTTGAGCTTTAAGAGTGAGAAGAAGTCTTTCCATTCCAAGACCGAAACCTGCAGCTCCGTTTTTTTGTCCGCCGCATTCTTCAATTAAGTTATCATATCTTCCGCCACCACAAACAGTACCCTGAGCGCCTATATCATTTGAAACAAATTCAAAAACAGTTCTTGTGTAATAGTCAAGACCTCTTACAATTTTTGGGTCAACAGTATATTTAATTCCCATACTGTCTAAAATTCTTTTTACAGATTCAAAATGCTTTGTACATTCTTCATCAAGACAGTCAAGTACGGAAGGTGCATTTTGCATTATTCTCTGACAAGACTCTTCTTTACAGTCAAGAACACGAAGAGGATTTTTTTCAAATCTTTCTTTACATGTAGGGCAAAGCTTATCAATATTTTCGCCAATAAACTCTTTCATTTTTTGGTTAAAAACTTTTCGGCATTCATTACAGCCGAGGCTGTTTATTCTAAGCTCTACATTTTTTATTCCAAGTCTTTGCATAAGTTCGTAAGCAACGGAAATAACTTCAGCATCTTGAGCAGGGGAGTATGAGCCTATCATTTCGATACCAAACTGGTGGAATTGTCTTTGTCTGCCTTTTTGTGCTTTTTCGTATCTGAAAGTAGGGGCAATGTAAAAAAATCTTGCAGGCTTGATATTGCTGTCCATACCGTGTTCAATGTATGCTATTGCAACACCGGCTGTACTTTCAGGGCGAAGTGTGATACTTCTGTCACCTTTATCAATAAAAGTATACATTTCTTTTTGCACTACGTCTGTAGTTTCACCAACACCTCTTAAAAAAAGTTCAGTGTGTTCAAAAATAGGTGTTCTTATTTCATCAATAGAAAAAGTTTTACAAAGGTCACGAATAATACCTTCAACTTTTTGCCAGTCATAAATTTCAGGAGCAAAAATATCTTTTGTACCTTTTGGAGCTTGAGTAAGCATATTAAAAACCTCCTAACAGTTTTCTTTTTCTTTCAATCATTTCATCAATTCTTTGTATGTACTCCGTAACATCTTTTACATTAAAAGCACGTTCGATTAAACTTCCGTTTATTTTTTTGGTAACAGCACCGGAACCAAAAGAAAGAATTGTTTGTTTTTCTTCCATAATTTGTATATTATAAATGCCTTCAAAACCTAATTTTGAATAACCAACATTTTCAAGCCCACCAACCATATTTTTTTGTCTGTACATATAATATGGAAACATATTCATATCTTTTGAAAAGTTATCTGATATTGCCAACATATTTTCAACAACTTTAGGGTCAGTCAGTGTGAAATCATCAAAATTTTCTTTTAATTTAGAGGCACGTTTTACTGCAAGAGTATGGAAAGTAACATTTTCTGGATTTAATTTTTTTATTTCTGATAATGTGAATAAAAGAGAATTTTCATCTTCTTTTGGAAGCCCTAAAATAAGGTCTGTATTTATATTTTTATGACCTAATTCTCTTGCATAATAAAATGCTTCTTTAAAATTTTCGGCTGTATGATTTCTACCAATTAATTTTAAAGTTTGTTCATTCATAGTTTGTGGATTTATAGAAATACGGGTTGCACCATATTTTTTTATAATAGAAAGTTTTTCTTTTGTAATAGTGTCAGGTCTGCCTGCTTCTATAGTGTATTCTTTTAAATTGCTTAAATCAAGAGTTGAAGATATAAAGCTTAAAAGTTTTTCAAGTTGAAGTTCGTTTAAAGAAGTAGGTGTCCCTCCACCAATATAAATAGTCTGTATTTTATGGGTATCGGTATATGCTTTAACAGCCTGTATTTCTTTTATAAGTGTATCTACATATAAATCTACTTTATTTTTATATTGTCCTAATGTATATGAAGAGAAAGAGCAGTATAAACATCGGGTAGGGCAGAACGGAATTCCTATATATACACTGATTTCATTATTATTTCCATATTTATTTAATATGATATTTTCTTTTTCGGCAACTGTTTTTGAAAGAAGTATTTTCTTTTCAGACACATAATATTTTTTGTTTAGATAATTAAAAATTTCGTTTTCGGAATATCCTTCTTCAAGCATTTCACGATAGATTTTTGCCGGGCGAATACCAGTAAGCATTCCCCAAGGCATAGTTTTGTTTGTTACTTTGGAAAGACATTTATAAATGGCTTCTTTTATAACTCTTTTTTGTTCTTTTATAATATTTTTTTCCAAATCATCAATAACGGCAAAGTCTTTACAAGTCAGAATACCGTTATTGTAATACTTTGCCGTTGAGATACCATTTTCATATATACTTTCTATTGTAATACAATCGTTTGAGATAGTGTCTGTTTGATAATAATGAAGGTTTTGATAAAAGATTTGTATACTTGTTTGAACTTCATTAACAAAAGCGTGACCGGAAAGTATAAATTTTATCATTTTAAAAAATCCTTTCACTGTCAAGAAGTATGGTTACAGGGCCGTCATTTATCAAAGAAACTTTCATATCAGCCTGAAATATGCCTGTACCAACTTTTTTTAAACCATATTGTTTAGATTTTTCAACAAACTTATCAAATATTATACTTGCATCTTTAGGAGATGCACCAGAGGAATAACTTGGACGTTTCCCTTTTCTTGCATCTCCATAAAGAGTGAAATTTGGTACTATTAAGAGTTCTCCATCTACATCTTTTAATGATAAATTAAGTTTATCATTTTTATCTTCAAAAATTCTAAGGTTGATTATTTTGTCAAGCATATATTCAATAGTTTTATCATCGTCGGTATCCTTGAAACCAACTAAAACCATAATGCCTCTGTTTATTTCTCCTGAAATATTTCCATCAACAGAAACAGATGCATTTAAAACTCTTTGAATTACGGCTCTCAAAAGGATACCCCCTTTATTAATTAGAAATTCTGTCAATATTATCTACACCTTTAATATTCATAAGGTGTTTACAAACTTTTTCGAGCTGATCTTTACCATCAATTTCAATAGTAACATTAAATACAGCAGATCCGTCTTTTAAAGATCTTCCATTTATAGAACGTACAACAAGATTTTCTTCAGAAAGAACTCTTGATATATCCATAATAAGTCCAACTCTGTCAAATGCAGATATACGTATTTCAGAAAGATAAGTTGTCTTTCTTGATCCGCCTTTTACATTAACGTCCCATTCAGTGTCAATAAGTCTGTTTCTGTCTTCGTCACTTAAATTAATGATATTTACACAATCGGTTCTGTGGACAGAAACACCTCGACCACGAGTAATAAAACCGACAATTTCATCACCTGGAACAGGGTTACAGCATTTTGAAAATCTAACAGAAACATCACCGATACCTTTTACAATAATACCGCTGTTACTTTTTTTGGCAGGTTTTTTCTCTGAAAGCTCTTCAAACTTCTTAAGATAATCTTCGGCCGTTTCGGCTTTTTTCTTTTCTTTTAAGTATTCTTCTATAAGTCTGTTAACAACTTGACCTTCTTTTACCCCTCCGTGTCCAACAGCTGCACAAAGAGCGTCCCATTCTCTAAACCCAAATTTGTTAACAACAATTTCTATCCATTCAGGACGTGACAAATCAGAAAAAGAGTAATTTTTCTTTTTGGCATCAGCCACAAGAAGCTCTTTTCCTTTTAAAATATTGTCTTCCTTAAATTCTTTTTTAAACCACTGGTTAATTTTTGTTCTAGCTTGAGAACTTTTTACAATATTAAGCCAGTCACGGCTAGGACCTTTAGAGTTTTGAGAAGTTAAAATTTCAACTCTGTCACCATTTTTTATTTTATAGTCAATGGTAACAATTTTGTTATTAACTCTTGCACCAACCATTTTATTGCCTACAGCACTATGAATACTGTAAGCAAAATCAACAGGAGTTGCATCTTTAGGAAGGCTTATTACTTCTCCTCTTGGTGTAAAAGCATAAACTTGGTCATTATAAATATTTAAGTCAAACTTAAGAGTTTGCATAAATTCTTTATTATCTGAAAGGTCTTGCTGCCATTCAAGAATTTGTTTTAACCATTGAAGTTTTGCTTCATGATTTGTTTTTGACTCTTCTTTTGTTACACCGGATTTGTATTTCCAATGTGCGGCGATACCGTATTCAGCAATACGATGCATATCCATAGTTCTTATCTGAACTTCAAAAGGTTCGCCTGTAGGGCCTATAAGAGTATTATGGAGAGACTGATAATTATTTGCTTTAGGCATGGCAATATAGTCTTTAAATCTTCCTGGAATAGGTTTATATGAGTCATGAACAACACCTAAAACAGCATAACAGTCTTTTACAGTATCAACTATTACTCTAACGGCAAATAAGTCATAAATTTGATCAAGAGTTTTATTTTGATTTATCATTTTTTTGTAAATACTGAAAAAGTGTTTACTTCTTCCTTTAACAATACATTTTATACCTGCTTGATCAAGTTTTAATTTTAATTCATCAACAATACGTTGAACATAAGCTTCACGTTCATTTTTCTTAGCTTCAATTTTAACAGCTAAATCATGATAAGCTTCAGGATTTAAGTATTTAAAACATAAATCCTCCATTTCAATACGTATTTTTGAAATACCGAGTCTATGAGCTATTGGAGCATAAATATCAAGAGTTTCCTGAGCTTTTTCTTTTTGCTTTTCAGGCGTCATATAATTTAAAGTACGCATGTTATGAAGTCTGTCGGCAAGTTTTATAAGTATAACTCTAATATCTTTAGCCATAGCTAAAAACATTTTTCTGTAGTTTTCAGCTTGGATTTCTTCTTTTGTAGTATAGGAAAGCTTTCCGAGTTTTGTAACACCATCAACAAGTACAGCAACTTCTTCGCCAAAAAGTCGTTTAATATCATCATAAGTATATTGTGTATCTTCTATGGTGTCATGAAGAATTCCTGCTACAATAGATTCGATATCAAGTTCCAAATCTGCAATAATATATGCTACTTTAAGAGGGTGAATTATATATGGCTCACCTGATTTTCTGAGCTGTCCCTCATGAGCGTCTTTTGCAAGCTTATATACTTTTTCAATCATTGAGAAATCTTTTCCAGGATGGTATTGTTTTATTCTTTTTATCAATAAATCATATTGTTCATCAGCGCAACTCAAAAAATCACCCCCTTAAAATTTATTTTAAAAAATGAGTATAC
>CALWSX010000082.1 GCA_944384285.1 uncultured Lachnospiraceae bacterium | reverse complement strand
AATTAAAGTTTTAATCTGCTCAGTTTACCCTAAATTAAAGTTAACTGGCTTTTTTGTTTTTTGTTAATAAATCAAAGTTTATTGACTAAGGTTTATAGTATTAACTGTTTAGTTTTCAAGGATCGAATTTGTCGCTTTTTGAAAGTTTAATCAAGTTTAGCGACTTCTTTAGTTTATCACATTTTCAAGAATTTGTCAACAACTTTTTTACTTATTATTAACTTAAATTTTAAACAAGTATTTGTTAAGTTTTTGACTTCCTGAAGTGACAGCTTATTTAGTATACAACATCTTATTTATACTGTCAAGAACTTTTTTTATTTTTTTTAAATAATTTTTCTGTTATTTTCAAGTTCCATTTTTTGTGACAGCTTGCTTATTATATAATCTCTTTGTTGTAATGTCAAGGGGTAATTTTAAAATTTTTTTATTAAATATTTTAATATTATTTTATAAAAAAAACTACATTAATATATACCTATATATATAGTAAAAATATATAACTTTAACCTATATATAGTAAAATCCCAAAGCACAAAATCTTTCCAAACAAATTCAAACAACAGATATTATATATGTGACTTAATAAAAAAATATACCATAGGTTTAAAAATATTTATTAAACAAATCGCTTTCAATTTCAAAAATATCCTCTATTGGAATTTTTCTTCCGTCAGTAAGTAAAATAATTTTCTTATATTCATCTATTTTTTTTACTGTACCAGAAATCTTAACATACATACCGCCATCTTTTTTTTCATCTTTTTTAAAGTAAGTTATAGATACCTCAAAACCTTCTGAAATTCTTTCTTTTAATATTCTTTGCTTTTTATTTAATATATTTTGAGTTTCTTCATCAATAATTATTTTTGTGTCCGTATATCTTGCTGTTTCATTTATGGCAGATTCATAACCCGTCAAAGCAGAGAAAGGTGCAAACTGGGCAGCTCTGTCCGAAATTTCCATTTTGGGTCGTGTTTTTGAAACATGGCGAGGAAGATTTATTATATCCTGGTAATTATCTTCATCATTTCCCATTTTTACCTCCTGTTTTATCCTTTAATAATTAAAATTTTGATATTTATAATTGATTATAATCTAAAAAAAATGTTATATTTCTTTTATTAGATTATTAAGGTTATGCCCTGTGTCCGCCAATCTGATTATTTCTTTCTTTTGCCCTTGCCCCTTCTTCAAGGTTCATACCTTTCATTATTGCATTTTTTCCAAACTTCTTTTTTATATCTATCATTGTGTGCTGCATTTTCTTTTCTTTTAAAAGTTCATTTTGAAGGGCGTCTTCCTTTTTTTCTTCTTCCTCATAGTCGGTAAAAAGATCAAGCTGTTTTGGAGCCGATTTTTTTGGTACACTTTCTTCCAAAATAACATGGTTTGCAGTTATATTGAAACGTCTTATAAGAAGTTCTTTGTCTGCTATACGTTCATAAAGTTCAGTAATTGCGTTTAAAATAAGCATAGTTGATGATGTATATTCTGAAAGATTTATACTTCCGTGACCATGTTTTGGAACAAAACGTCCGTAGCTGTCTATAGTTATTTCTCCCTTATATTTTTTTCTTAAATTCGGGTCTTTTAAATTATCTATATCATAACCAATTGTAAGCACAAGTTGGTCTGTTACAAGTCCTTTGTCAACAAGATCCAAAACCATCATATCAGCCATTTCTCTTACAACAAGTTTTGCTTTTTCGTATGTGTAGCCATAAGGCAGAACCTGTCCTTGACATATACTGTTATTTTGAGGCTTATATGATTTAATATCCTGCATTGTGCAAGGCTCATACCCCCATGCGTGGTCAATCAAAAGCTCTGCATTTATACCAAAAATATTATAAAGTAAATCTTCATTATAATAATCTGTAGGCTTTCCTACAGAACACCTAGCAATATCCCCCATTGTATACATACCATGTTCAGCAAGCCTTCTTTGATATCCTTTTCCGACACGCCCAAAATCCGTAATAGGCTTATGTCCCCAGAGAAGACGGCGATAACTCATTTCGTCAAGCTCAGCAATACGCACACCGTTTTCATCAGCCGGAATATGCTTTGCCACTATATCCATTGCAACCTTAGCAAGATATAAATTTGTTCCAATACCTGCAGTTGCTGTAATTCCCGTTGTTTCAAGCACATCAAGTATTATTTTCATAGTAAGTTCATGTGGAGTTAGCTTATAAGTTTTAAGATATGCCGTAACGTCCATAAAAACTTCATCTATAGAATAAACATGTATGTCTTCCGGAGCGATATATTTAAGATACACATTATAAATCCTTGTACTGAATTCTATATAATGTGCCATTTGGGGCGGAGCTACGATATAATCAAGTGAAAGATTTGGATTTTTCTTAATTTCTGTATCATCATAAGATGAGCCTGTAAACGTACCATTTTTAGCAAGTCTTTTCCTTTTTTGATTAATTTCTTTAACCTTTTGCACAACTTCAAAAAGTCTTGGTCTTCCCGAAATACCATAAGCTTTTAAAGACGGAGATACCGCAAGACAGATTGTTTTTTCCGTTCTTGATTTATCCGCAACCACAAGGTTTGTTGTCATTGGGTCAAGGCCTCTTTCCATACATTCAACAGAAGCATAAAAAGATTTTAAATCAATAGCAACATATATTCTGTTTTTCATGATTGCCTCCTTTCCCAACAAACATTGATTTTTAAAATGTTTACCGTATTATCCCATTATATTATTAGCTTGTACCAAAATTTATAAATTATTACTCAAATTTTATAAAATCAATTTTTTAAGCCAACAACAAAACAAATTATACCAACAACCATAAAAAGAGCTCCTGTAACTCGCATAAGCCCTATATAAAGTTCTGTAGGTTCACCATTTTTTACACTTAATAAGTGCTCTATTTTCCAAAGAGTTTTTGGGACACATACCATAGCCAAACCAAGTAAAATTAATATAACAACATATATATTTTCCAAAGAACTTCTCCCCTTTTTAAAAATATAAACTTTAAAATTATATTTTTAATATATATTATTTAAATATAAAAATCAAATTTGGATTACTATAATTAAAAATCAATACACAAAACACAAGCTATCCCTATTGTAAATAAAAAGGACCGTCTTTTAAAAGACGGTCCTTTAAATTAAAAATTTATAATGGTTTTTTAAGCGCTGTACCGGCTTTTCTAGGATATTTTAAAGGTGTTTCCTTAGTTTTTTTAATAACAAGAACAGAATGAGTTATATCTGTAAAAGGAAGAACTATTTCAAAAACATTTTCTATTTCTCCGCCCAATACAGAAAGAGCATTTTCTGCGCCATCAGTTTCTTCTTTATAGTTGCTGCCCTTTAAAAGTACGGCATACCCGCCCACTTTTACAAAAGGAAGAGTATATTCCAAAAGTACGGAAAGATCCGCAACCGCTCTTGAAGTTGCTATATCAAAGCTTTCTCGCATAAATTCATCTTTTCCCATATCCTCGGCTCTGCCATGAACACATGAAACATCATTTAATCCTAATTTTTTTACTGTATCTGATAAAAACGATACTCTTTTGTTAAGCGAGTCAAGAAGTGTAAGAGAAATATCATCTCTTACAATTTTTAAAGGAATACCCGGAAAGCCTGCTCCTGTTCCAACATCAATTACACTTGCACCTTTTTCGATATCAAAAACAGAAAGAGGTGATACTGAGTCCGCAAAATGCTTTATAATAAAATCTCTGTCATCTTTTATGGCTGTCAAATTCATTGTTTTGTTCTGAATTTCTATATATTCCTTATAATCAAAGAACTTTTTAATAATAGTATCGTTAAATTCGATATTAAGTTTCAAAAAACAATCCTTAAGCAGTTTTTCCATATTTTACTCCTTAAAATTTTCCTTTGTTCTGTTCCAAAAAGATAAGCAAAACAGTAATATCGGCCGGTGAGATACCTGTAATTCTTGAAGCATGACCTATTGAAAGAGGTTTTATTTTATTAAGTTTTTGTATTGCCTCAAGTCTTAAGCCTTTTATTTCTGAATAGTCAAAATCTGTTGGAAGAAGTTTGTTTTCAAGCTTTTTAAACTGTTCCACCTGGTTTTGCTGTTGAACAATATATCCTTCATATTTTATTTTTATATTTACCTGTTCAGTAATATCGCTTCTTAATTCAGGTCTTTCCAAATCAAGAGGGGCAAGTTTAAAATAATCAAGCTCCGGACGTTTTATAAGGTCATAAAGCTTCATACCTGTTTTAATTTCTGTACTTCCGTACTGTCTTAAAACTTCGTTTGTATGTTCTGTCGGAGTAACTATAATTTTACTTACTCTTTCCATTTCTTCTTTTATAAGCTCCTGTTTTAAAAGATAATCTTTATATCTTTCTTCGCTTATAAGACCTATTTTATAACCTTTTTCAGTAAGTCTTTCGTCTGCGTTGTCCTGTCTTAAAAGAAGTCTGTATTCTGCCCTGCTTGTCATCATTCTGTATGGTTCGTTACTTCCCTTTGTAACAAGGTCATCTATAAGTACGCCTATGTAAGCGTCAGAACGTTTTAAAATAAGAGGCTCTGTGTTTTTAATATATGCTGCTGCATTAATACCGGCAATAATACCCTGTGCGGCTGCTTCTTCATATCCGCTGCTTCCGTTAAACTGTCCGGCGCCAAAAAGACCTTTTATTTCTTTAAATTCAAGAGAAAGTTTAAGCTGTGTTGCATCTATACAATCATATTCTATAGCATAGGCTGAACGCATAATCTCTACATTTTCAAGACCTATAATTGAACGATAAATTTGTATCTGAACTTCTTCCGGCAAAGATGTAGAAATACCCTGTACGTACATTTCGTTTGTATTTTCTGCCTCAGGCTCCATAAAAAGCTGGTGTCTTTCCTTATCGGCAAAACGTACAACCTTATCCTCAATAGATGGGCAGTATCTTGGTCCAACTCCCTCAATTACTCCGGCATAAAGAGGAGAACGATGAAGATTTTCTCTTATAATTTCGTGAGTTTTAGGTGTTGTATAGCTTAAATAACATGGAACCTGTTCTCTTTCCAAATCTTTTCCTATATTTGTGAAAGAAAAAGGTACTATATTTTCATCACCATGCTGAATCTGCATTTTTGAAAAATCTACAGTTCTTCTGTCAACCCTTGCAGGTGTACCTGTTTTAAAACGGAATAATTTAATGCCGTTTTCTTTAAGGCTTTCGCTTAATTTTGACGCAGCCATAAAACCGTTTGGGCCGCTTTCTATAATTGTTTCGCCAAAAAGGCATCTTGATCTTAAGAAAGTACCTGTTGCAAGTACAACAGCTTTTGCATTATATATGGCTCCGGAACTTGTAACAACACCTTTTACAGTTTTGTCTTCTACTATAATTTCAGTAACTTCACTTTGACGTATAGTAAGATTTTCTGTATTTTCACAAGTTTTTTTCATTTCAGCCGCATATCTGTGTTTATCCGCCTGTGCTCTTAATGAATAAACGGCAGGGCCTTTGCCCGTATTTAACATTTTTGTCTGTATAAAAGTTTTGTCTATGTTTTTGCCCATTTCTCCGCCAAGTGCGTCAACCTCTCTTACAAGATGACCTTTTGAGCTTCCGCCTATAGACGGATTGCAGGCAAGCATAGCGATACTGTCAAGATTTATGGCAAACATTATAGTTTTTAAACCAAGACGGGCAGATGCCAAAGCGGCTTCACAACCGGCATGACCACCGCCTATAACTATAACATCGACTTCTCTGGCAAAATATTTTTCCATTTTTAAAGTCCCTTTCCTAAAATAAAAAATCCAATACTTATTTTCCAAGACAGAATTTTGTAAATATCCTGTCTATTATTTCTCCGTCTACGTTTTCGCCTGTAATTTCTCCAAGTGAAGATAAAGCAATCTGAAGATCCATGGATATAAAATCAACAGGCATTGAAAGAGAAATAGTCTCAAGTGTTTTTATAATAGCATTTTTTGCATTTAAAAGAGCATTTTTATGTCTTACATTGCTTATTATAATATCATTTTCAAGGTTAACCTCTCCGCTTTTAAGCAAACTTGTTATTGCATCATAAAGCCTGTCCATTCCAAGTCCCTCATTTACGGAGACTTCAACTGTAACACTGTCTTTTGTATATTCCTTAATATAATCTGTATTTATCTTTTTTTCAAGGTCAATTTTATTTATAACTATAATGGATTTTTTATCTTTTATAAAGTTTAAAATTTCAATATCCTCTGAGTCAAGTTCACGTGAAGAGTCAAGCATCATAAGTATAAGATCAGCTTTTTTTGCATAGGCTTTTGATTTTTCAACGCCTATTTTTTCAACATCGTTATCTGTATCACGTATACCCGCTGTATCTATTATTTTTACAGGCACACCTCCTATATTTATAAATTCTTCTACAGTATCTCTTGTTGTTCCCGGAATATTTGTAACAATGGCACGTTCTTCATCTAAAAATGTATTTAAAAGAGATGATTTTCCAACATTAGGTTTTCCAAGTATTACGGCTTTAACACCATCTCTAATAATTTTTCCCGTATCTGATGTTTTAAGAAGTTTTTCAATTTCTTCCAAAATTTCCGTACATTCTTTTTCTGCTGATGAATATATACCTGTATCGGAAATCTCGTCCGGATAATCAATTCCGGCCTCAATACCCGCAATAATATCTAAAACTTTGCTTCTTATATCTTTTATTTTTTTGTTCAATTTTCCGCTAAGCTGATTTACAGCCGTTTGTCTTGCGGCATCTGTTTTTGAGTTAATTATATCTATAACGGCTTCCGCCTGAGTTAAGTCTATTCTTCCGTTAAGAAAGGCTCTTTTTGTAAATTCACCCGGTTCTGCAAGTCTTGCACCGTTATTAACTACAATTTCAAGTATTTTGTTAAGAGGCTGTATACCACCATGACAGTTTATCTCAACAACATCTTCTGTTGTATATGTTTTAGGCGCACGCATAACTGTCAAAAGAACTTCATCAATTACAATATCATTTTCCGGGTCTATAATATGGCCATAAAGCACTCTGTGTGATTCTGAAAGAGACGGTTTTTTATTGCTTTTAAAAATTTTATCTGCTATAGATAAAGATAAATTTCCCGAAATTCTTATAATTCCAATTCCGCCACTACCCATAGCCGTAGAAATTGCAGCTATTGTATCGTCTTTTAATACACTCATGTTTGCCCTCCTTATCTTTAATTTTTTAACCTTAAAAATGCGTGAGAACAAGGAAAGTCCACACGCATTTTGAATTTTGGATTTATTTGTTTTTAAGCTCAATAATAATGTATCTGTGAGGGTCAACGCCTTCACTTCTTGTTGTTACATATCTGTCGTTCTGAAGTGCAGAATGAATGATACGTCTTTCGTAAGATGTCATAGGTTCAAGCACAACACTTTTATTTGTCTTTTTAACTTTTTTTGCAAGATTAAATGCAAGAGTTTCAAGAGTATCTTTTCTTTTGTTTCTGTAATTTTCAGTGTCCAAAATAACATTTAAGTATGGACCGTTGCCTTTATTTACAACAAGGTTTGCAAGATACTGTAAAGCGTCTAAAGTTTGTCCTCTTTTTCCTATGATAACACCCATTTCATCACCTGAAATGTTAACAAAAAGCTGTTTATCAACTATTTTTGTTTCAAATTCTGCAATTATATTCATTGAAAGAAAAACTTCATTAAGGAAGTTTTTAACTGTTTTTTCAGGTTCAAATTTAAGTTTTGCTTTAATTATAGCATCTTTGGCTCCAAATCCTAAAAAGCCTTTTGAATTTTCCTGAATTACAACTATTTCAAGCTCTGATTCATTTTTCGCATTAAGCTTAGAAAGTGCCAAAGCTTTTGCTTCTTCAACACTTTTTCCGCTTATTTCGATATAATCCATAAATCTCAAGCCCCCTTACTTTTTAACTGTTTGTTTTTCAAAATTCTTGTAATTATAAGAGACTGAACAATCTGTATAACGTTGCTTGAAATCCAATAAATACCAAGACCAACAGGAACTGAAAATGTCATTACAGTCATCATAATAGGCATAACTATATTCATAGATTTTGTCATTGAAGCTGCTGGGTCATTACTATCCATTTTTGGCTGGTTAGCCATAAGAATTTTGGAAGATCCCCAAGTTGATAAACCGGAAACAATAGGAAGAAGTATTCCAGGGAAAGCAAATCCCGGTTTAAACGAAAGGTTTAAACCTAAGAACTGCTGTGTTCCTATTGTACTTTCAACAAGAGGTCTTATAGAATCAGCATAACTTCCGATTGCTGAATAAAACTGTGTCCATTCTACAGATGTCATGTTATTAATAAGTAAAAGAATATCAGAATGTACAGAAAGGTCAAGTCTTACACCTTTTGCAATCGCGATATCATATAAAGCCTCTACTCTTAAATCTGTAGGAATTTTTAAAATTGCGTCTGCAATCTGAGCATATCCCTGTCCAAGTACGTCTACATAGTTATATGGCTGCTGGAAGATGTAGAATAAAGCATAAAGAATAGGGAGCTGAATTAAAAGAGGAAGACATCCTCCAACAAGGCTTACTCCGTTTTCTTTCTGGAGTTTCTGCATTTCGTACGCCATTTTCTGCTGTGATGCAGGGTCTTTCTTATCCGCATATTTTGCCTTAATTTTATTCATTTCAGGCTGAAGAGCCATCATTTTAAAAGAAGATGACTGCTGTTTGTAAAGAAGCGGTGTAAGAATAAGTTTAATAAAAAGTGTAAAGAAAATAATAGCTAAGCCAAGGGCATTGTTTTCGAAAAATCCATAAAGGATGTTAAAAAACGCATTGTATATAACACCCAAAAGTCTTGCTATAGGACCAACAATAAAGCCAGGACCCTTTGAAATAGCAAGTAATGATAAATTAGTAAGCATAATTTATATTTTTCCTCCTGTGCTCGAAATAAAAGAATCTGTTATGGTACGGGATCGTATCCGCCCTCATGGAAAGGGTGGCATTTAAGTAATCGTCTTGTCGCAAGATAACCGCCTTTTAATGCCCCGTATTTTTTTATAGCTTCGAGTGCGTACTGCGAGCATGTAGGAGTAAACCTGCAGTGCGGGCCGATAAATGGAGATATAAATCTCTGGTAAAATCTTATCAATAAAATAAAAAGTTTTTTAATCATAATTCACCTTTTTGTTTGATATCGGTAACAAGACAATGTTTTCTTAATAAGTGCAGTAAAGAACCGCAAATTTCAAAATAAGTTGCGTCTTTCGTCGAATTTCTTGCTATAACAACAATATCGAAACCTGATTTTATATTTTCCTCGTTAAGTCTGTAACTTTCTCTTATAAGTCTTGTAACTCTGCTTCTTACCACACTTTTTCCGACTTTTTTACTTACGGATATTCCTAATCTGTTAAAATCTTTTCCATTTTTTATAACATACATAACAAGAGCTTTATTTGCGATAGACTTTCCCCTGTTATATACATATCTGAACTGATAATTTTTTTTAAGGGACTCGGTATGTTTCAAAAATAAAACCCCCAATAAAACAAAATATTTAGAAACCAAGTAAAAAAACGATTAAAGAATAAAAGACCACAATTTTTTGCGGTCTTATTATAAGCTCTCTTATACATTTTTTAAATATTTTAAGCTGTTTATAAACACAGAGTAGCTTATCACAAAAAATGTGTAAGTCAAAATATTAATAAAAAATCAAGTTTCAAAACAAATTAAAGATTAAACAGTTAATACTTTTCTGCCTTTTCTTCTTCTTGCTGCCAAAACACGTCTACCTGTAGCTGTAGCCATTCTTTTTCTGAAGCCGTGAACTTTGTTTCTCTGTCTTTTTTTAGGCTGATAAGTCATTTTCATCAGTAAGCACCTCCTTAAAAATACTGCCTTTCTAAACTTACCCAAAACACAAATCAAACAAGTTTTAAAAATTTACAAAATAAAAAATAAAGCAATTAAAAAAAACCTGCGGGTAAGCACTGCTACTATTATATATAAATATATTTTTCAAGTCAAGAAAAATAAAAAAAATTTCCATGAAAAACATAATAAATAACTAATTTCACACAAAAAAAAGAGTATTTTAAAAATACTCTTTTAAAAATCTATATTTTTTATTAAAAAACTGTATATTAAATTTCTCTAAATCCCTTTCCGATGATATTTGATGTATTATTTATAACAACGAAAGCATGTTTATCAACTTTTTTTACAAAAGCTCTTAATTCTTTTGCCTGCGGACGGTTTAAAACAACCATAATCATATAACGTTTATCATCGGTAAAAGCCCCTTTTGACTCCCAAAAAGTACCGCTTCTATGAAGTTTTTCGGTTATAAAATCGTTTATTTCTTTTGGGTGGGTAGTTACAATAATAAAGTTTTTCTTTAAGTTTATATTTTCAATAACACTGTCTACAAGGAATGTTCTTATCATAAGACCAAACATTGAGAATAAAAATGTTTCAACGCCAAAAACAAAAATTGTTAAACAAACGATAATAAAATCAGAACAGAATAAAGCTTTTCCTATGTCAAGGCTTGTATACTTTTTAAGTATCATAGCGACAATATCCGTTCCGCCCGTACTTGCGTTCATATTAAAAAGTATTGCAGATCCAAACGCCGGAAAAAGTACAGAAAAACAAAGTTCCAAAAATTTCTGGTTTGTAAGAGGCGCATTTAAAGGGAGAAAAATTTCAAAAAGTCTTATACTTAAAGACATTAAAAGACTGCAATATATAGTTTTTAAACCAAAACTTCTGTTTAAGAAGAAAAACCCTATTATAAGGAATAAAACATTAAGTATAAGTACAAAAGTACCCGGTGTAATTCCTTCTACAAGATGACCAAGAACAATAGAAATACCTGTTACACCACCAGTTGAAAAATTATTCGGGAATTTAAAATAATATGTACCCGCCGATACTATTAAAGTTGCGATAGTAATAAGAATAAATTCCTTTAATTTTTGAAACATAAATACCTCCGGATAAAAACTTAAATTTTTAAACCCCCGTATTTTTTTAAAGTATTTTAGTTATTTTGTTAAGGGTATATTTATATTTATTTGATATTCATCTTCATTTTTAACTACTGCGTACGTAGCCATTATACCCGATTTTTTCATAATTTCAACTGATTTTTTAATAGTATTTGTAAAAATTTTAACATCTTTCAACACATACCTTATTTTTGATGTATTTCTTTTTATATTTGCACATACAGCCCTATCTTGAAGTGTTTTTTCTATAAGCTTTTCAGACTCGTCAACATTTAACTTATCCTGTATAATTTTGTCCAAAACTTCTTCCTGAAGTTTATGGTCAGAGATTTTTAAAATTGCTCTTGCGTGTCTTTCTGTCAATTTATTTTCCAAAATTTTATTTATCATATCGTCAGAAAGCCTTAAAATACGTACTTTGTTTGCAACAGTCGACTGGGTTTTTCCTATTTTTTTTGCAAGTTCTTCCTGTGTCATTTTATATTCGCTCATTATTGACACAAAAGCGTAGGCTTCTTCTATAAAATTAAGATTTTGTCTTTGAATATTTTCTGTAAGAGCCATTGCCGCACTGTCGGAATCACTTATCTCAGAAACTATTGCGGGTATTTTTTTAATTCCGGCTAATTTTGTGGCAAGAAGACGTCTTTCCCCGGAAATAAGTTCGTATTTATCGTTTATTTTTCTGACATTTATAGGCTGCATAACCCCGTATTCTTTTATAGAATTTGAAAGTTCCAAAAGTGCCTCATCATCAAATATTTTTCTTGGTTGGTTTGGATTTCTTTGTATTAAAGAAACATCTAAATTTAATATTTTTTTATTTTTTTCTTTTTCGATGAAAAATGACAGCATATTATTCCTCCTTTTTATCTTTTCATAGTCCTTTTTATAAAATCACTCTAATTTTTCTAAGCGCTTATTTCTGTAATTAATTATAACAAAAAATTATTTA
>CALWSX010000081.1 GCA_944384285.1 uncultured Lachnospiraceae bacterium | reverse complement strand
ACAGCTTTTACAGCAGAGCCTTCAACTCCGGCGATATCCTTAACACCTTGCATTTCAAGGTCATCTGTCATGATACTTCCATAAAAATTAAGGTCTTCTCTTAAAACTCTGTGAATTTCAGGAGAGAGGGAAGCGGGAAGAGTTTTGTCAAAGGCATTGTAGATATTGTGAGATACAAGTACAACATCACTACCTTCGTCTATTCCTTTTGAAAATGGAATAAGATCATTTTTAAAAAATTCTTCCTTTGGTTTATTATCAACAGCAATACCAGTATGAGTATCTGCATTTCCTCCGTATCCCGGAAAATGTTTTAATACAGAAGCCATATTTTGATTTTTCATTTCAGAAACAACAGTTTTTACATATTCGGCTGTTTCTTCAGGACCTTTTCCGAAAGAACGTTCATAAATATAATCATCAGGATTTTCTGAAATATCACATACAGGAGCCATATTTACATTTATTCCTAAAGATTTTAACAGATTACATTTTTCTTCTGTATCACTTTTTATAAGTTCAAATCCGCCTTTGTCATAAAGGTCTTTTGTAGACATAAAAGGTTCGTCTCTGAAGGTTTTAAATTTACTTACTCGGTTTACAATTCCGCCTTCTTCATCAACACCTATAAGCATAGGTATTTCGGAAGTTTTTTGATAGTCATTTATTTCCGATATAACCTGATCTTTTGTTTTGTCTTCAAAATTTACAGCAAATAAAATATAACCGCCAAGGTGGTAGTCTTTAATATCTTGTTTAGCATTTTCGAGTGGACAACGAACATAAAAAATCTGACCAACTTTTTCTTCAAGAGTCATAGAGTCTTTTATATCAAAAATAGGACTTAAAGGTTCTTGGTTTTTAGATGTTTCTAATTTTTTTATTTCTTCCGATTGTTTTATATTTGTGTTATCAAGAGCTTTTTCGGTAGAAATAATGTAGTTTTTTCCTATTTCTAAATTTTTAAAATCTTCACTCATATTAAAAGAGAAAAGTTTGTTTTCACCATTTATAAAAGTTATTCTTGTGTTTTCTTTTTCATAAAGAGTAAGCTCAGTTTCTGTTAATGTACTTTCAGTTTCTTCTGTTAAGTTTGGTATTTCCTGACCTTGTGTTTCACCTGTACATGCAGATAATGACATTATAGCGGCAAGACATAAGGAAAGGATTTTTATTTTACGTTTCATTTTTTCCTCCGTAATTTAAAAAAGTTTATCAAAACTTGATAATAAATCTTTTAAATAAGTGTGTTCTGAAATTATATGATTAAGATCTTTAGATGTATAATTTTTTAAGTCATAAAGATAGTATAAAAAATTATCGTTAGTTTTTTTGAAAAAATCATATATAGGACGAAGTTCATTTTTGTTTTGCATATTTATAATATTTGATAGTTTAAATGCAATAAGATTAAAACTTGCGCACGTATTATCAAAACTTATTCTTATTCTTTCAGGTACAGAATTTCTTGTATTTTCGTCAAGTATAAAATTTGGGTGTTGTGCTCCTATAATACTCCAAAAATAAAGTTGTGTAAAAATACATTTGTTTAGAGTTCTAAAAGGATTAGTTTTATAAAATTCTGTTGTAAAAAGTAAATTTTCACAGTATTTATCTTTTATTGGGTATACTGAAAGAATAAGGCCTTTAGCATATTTTTGTTCATACAGCCAGTGATATAATTTTTCAAAACTAAAAGCATTTCCGTTAAACCCTTCAAATTTAAGTTTTTCGAGTAAACATATAAATTCCTGATTTGTATCTAAAAATACCTTGGACAAAAAATAAATATTTGTATTTTTTGATTTAGAAGTATCTTCATACAAATTTTGATATTTATCAAAAAGACCTTTTAAATTTTTTTCGTATTCGGGATAAAGAATACCACCCGAATTTTTTGATAAATTCATTATAGAAGTTATATGTTCAAAAGAGTTTTTTGACCAAAAATTAATAGTATTTCTAATAATATTATCAGTTAATCGGTTTGCACAATCTATGTATTCCATAATTTCCGCCTTAAAATATCTTTTTTAATATGATATTTTTTAAGGCTATATTTTATACAAAAATTTTATTCTTTTCGTAATTTTATATATTTAGGAGCAGATTTTCTTCTTTGGTCTTCCATTTCTGCATAGTGTGTTTTTGTTGTGTTTACGTCGGCATGTCCCAAAACATCGGCAACAAGATAAATATCTCCTGTTTCTCTATAAAGATTTGTACCATAGGTGCTTCTTAATTTATGGGGGGAGATATTTTTTATTTTAACAGATGTATCAGAGTATTTTTTAACAAGATTTTGTACGGAACGAACAGAAATTCTTTCTCCTTTTGAGGTTATAAAAAGTGCATCAACATTTTTGTGTTCCGGCATATTTTCTTTTCTGAATTCAAGGTAGTCGTTTAAAGCTTTCAAAACTTCGTCTCCGAAATAAAGAATTACTTCATTACCACCTTTTCTTGTTATTTTTACACCATTAACATCAAAATTTATATCAGAAATATTTATCCCGACACACTCGGAAACCCTCATTCCCGTTCCAACAAGCATGCTGACTATTGCAAGATCACGAAATTTATTTTTTTTGTGATATGCTTTTTGATGCTCTGTGAGATTGTTTCCAAATTCGACTTCATCTAAAAGTTTTACAACCTCATCAACCTCAAGTCTTACAATATTTTTGTTGTGTATTTTTGGAGCATCTACAAGAGAAGGTGGATTTGTTTTTATTTTTTCTCTTTTATAAAAATATTTATACATACTTCTTAAGGCTGCAAGTTTTCTTGCCTTGCCTTTTTCTTTGTTTGAACGTGTAATTTTTTCGTTGTCAAAAGATTCATAAAGAGAAACATATTCGAGAAATTTGTCGATAAAATCCGCATTAATTTCATCTAAATCCTTGTATTCAAGTTCAAAAATGGATTTCCCCTTTAATTTTTCATGATTTTCAATCACATAATTAAAAAATATTTTTAAATCAAGGGCATAACCGAGCCTTGTTTTTACAGATGTAGTAGAAGAAATACTCCTAAAATATTCATCTGTAAAAAGGGGCATTTCATCAAGCATTTCTCTTAATTTTACAGTATTTTTTTGATTTTCTTCCTCGTGATAACTTTTCACAGCCATTTAATCACCTAAATTATTATTTTTCCAACCCTTTATATCTGAGCGTTTTATGGCACCAAATACTTTTTCAGGAAGGTTATTATATTTTTTTGATAATTCTAAAAGAAGTTCCTTTGTTTCCTGACGTTTTGTTTCTCCGTCAACAGGACAAGGGTTTTTCACAATATTTATACCACTTTTTTTGATAAAACTTTTTACTTCATATTCCGGAACATACATAAGAGGACGAATAGAATAAAGTTTCATTCTGTCAAGGTAACTTACAGGCGAAAAACAGTTTATTCTGCCTTCGTAAAAAAGAGACATAAAAAATGTTTCTATAACGTCATCTTTGTTATGTCCAAGAGCAACTTTGTTGCATGAAAGTTCTTCTGCTGCTGTATTTAAAGCACCTTTACGCATTTTTGCACATAAAGAACAAGGTGATTTTTCTTTTCTTTCTTCAAAAATAAGTTCTCCAATTTGAGTATCTATAACTGTATAGTTCACGCCAAGTTCTTTGCAAAAATCTCGTATATCATCATATTTTGCACCTGGAAATCCTAAAGATACTGTTATTGCTTCAAGTTCAAAGTGCTTTGGATAAAATCTTTGTAAATTTTTAAGAGCGATTAAAAGACAAAGACTGTCTTTACCACCGGAAACACCCACAGCAATTTTATCGTTTTCTTCTATCATATTATAGTCGTCAACAGCTCGTCTGACATAACTTAAAAGTCTTTGAAGTTTCATAATTAAAAATTATCCTCCGAAAATATTTTAATATATTGTATCACAAAAACAATTTTTGTACAAAAAATATAAAACCAAAAAATATAAAAATTAAAAAATTTTTTTTAAAAAAAATATAGGCTTTAATTTAATAAAAAGTCCTTTTTTCCTTAACAAAAGGACATTTTTTTATTATAAAAACTATTTTAGAAATTTTAAAATTTGTGTACCGTACACTATTTACGATGCCAAAAGGGTGTTATATTATATTCATCAACAGGGGAATAACTCACAAATGTATGCAGTATAAAAGGGGGATTTTTTATGAATAATAACGACAAAAAAGTGCAAGAAATATTAAAACAACGTGGAATTGACTATATAACAGATATTCCTGTATCAAAAGAAGATATTCCAGAGGCTGCTTTTGGCTGCCAAAAACTTCTTGATACATACTATGTTTTGAAAAATACATTAGATATGGAAGTTACATATTGGTACAACAGAACATGGCAGGAAAACGATGGTGAAATTACAGAAATCAGACGTGCAAAATCATTAGCAGCTGCTTATTCACACATCACACCAACAATTCAGCCTTATGAAAAAATTGTTATGAATAAAACAAAATTTGTCAGAGGAGCTTTCCCATTCCCATGGGTTACAGCAAGTTTCTTTAACAAAGAAGCAGAAGCTCTTATGGCTCAGGTTGATGCTCCTGCACAGAGTACAGCCGATGAAGTATCTGTAGTTGGTGCCGGCGGCGGTAACGTTACAGAAAGCTATGGCGAAATTATTTCTATAGCTAAAAAATTTGGTATGAGAAAAGAAGAAATTCCTGTTCTTGCAAAAGTATCTAAATGCTGGGAATATAATTCAGTAGAAGTATTAAGCTACAAATATACAGAATTAACACCTGGTTATGAACAGTTTATGAGCTTAATGGACTCAGTTGTATGTATGTTTGACTCATTCTGTATCCCACAGGGTCGTGAAATTATAAACTACTATTTCCCACTCCAGTATGGTTTTGACGGAATTATTAAATTATGCGATGATAGAATTGAAGAACTCATGGGTGAATCCGGTGGAGACGGTATCTTAGGCATGGGTCGTGCTTACTTCTATGTAGCTGTAAAAGAACTTGTAAAAGGTTTATCAAAATGGTGCTTAAACTTTGCAAAACAGGCAGATTACCTTGCATCTATAGAACCTGATCCAGAAGTTAAAAAATGCTATGAAGAAGTTAAAGAAGTTATGACAAACATAGCTCACAAACGTCCTTCAACATTTAGAGAAGCTTTACAGATGACATTCCTTTGCCACCTTGGTGTTGTAAATGAAGACCCTCAGTCAGGTCAGTCAATCGGTCGTCTTGGACAAATTCTTCAGCCATTCTATGAAAAAGATATTGAAGACGGTGTAGCAACAAAAGAAGAAATTATTGAACTTCTTGAATACTATAGACTTAAAATTACATGTATCGAATGTTTCGCATCTGCAGGTGTTACAGGCGGCGTTCTTTCAGGAAACACATTTGATAACCTTGCACTTGGCGGATTAAACAGAGATGGTTTAACAGCTGTAACAGAACTTGAATACTTAATTCTTGAAGCTGCTATGAGATTTAAAACAACTCAGCCAACACTTTCAGTTCTTTATGATGAAAAAACACCTGAAGAATTCTTAATGAAAGCTGCAGCTTGTACAAAATTAGGTATGGGCTTCCCAGCATGGATGAATAACCAGGTTGGTATGAACTTCATGCTTAGAAACTACGGACCAGAAGGTATGACAATCGAAGATGCAAGAGCATGGTCACTCGGTGGATGTCTCGAATCATCACCAGGATGCTTTATGCCTCTTGAATATAATGGTAAAGTAACATGGATTCCTGGTGGTGCAGGCCCAACAGCAGGTACAGGTGTTCACTTTATGGCTTTACCAAAAATCCTTGAACTTGTTCTTACAAACGGTATGGACGAAAGAACAGGTAAGAGAATTTACCAAGCTCACAACAAAAAACTTGATTCAATGAAAGCAATTATTGATCAGTGGAAAGAATATCTTGAACTTTCAATTGATGTTGTAAACAGAGCAAATAACATTCAGATGGATATCTGGAGAAAACATTCAATGCCTATTATGAACTCAATGTTAAAACCTGACTGTCTTACAAAAGGACAGCATATCGGTACAATGGGTGCAAGATATAATGCTACAATTAACTTTGAATCATGTGGTACAATCACATTTATCAACTCATTAGCATCAATTGATAAAAATGTATTCAAAGACAAAAAATACACAATTGAAGAAATGACAGAAGCTATTTTAAATAACTTTGGTTTCAAAACAGCTTATGAAACAGGCGTATTCTCACCTGACAACAGAATTTCAACAGATGAAGCACAGAAATATGCTCAGATCTTTGCAGATTGTATAAATGCTCCTAAATATGGTAATGCAAACTGGGAAGCTGACCATTTCTTAGCAGAATATCATGAATACATTGGACCAATGCTTAAAAACTACTTATCATACTATGGAAAACCATTGTACTTATGCCAGATTTCAGTTTCTACACATGGTGCTCAGGGCTTTGTTACACTCGCTACAGCAGATGGACGTCTTGCAGGAACAACATACTCAGATGGTTCATTATCAGCAGCAGCAGGTACAGACAAAAATGGTGTATATGCTATCTTTGAATCTGCAACATGCTATGACCATTCAATGAACCAGAATGCTCAGATGAACCTTAAAATCCATCCATCAGCAGTTAAAGGTTCTCTTGGTACAAGAAAACTTCTCGACCTTATCCGTTCTTATATGAGAAAAGGCGGTTTCCATGTTCAGTTCAACATTGTTGACTCTGATGTACTTAGAAAAGCTCAGAAGAAACCAGATGCTTACAGAGATCTTATGGTACGTGTTGCCGGATTTACACAGTACTGGTGTGAAATTGGTAAACCTATCCAGGACGAAGTTATCTACAGAACAGAATATGATGAAGCTTAATAATATCTAATTATTAATGTAAAAATAGGGAGGGGGCTTCTCTCCTCCCTTTTTAAAAAAAAGGGAATAACTAAAAAACTTAAAGGGAAAAAACGAAAAGGGAATAACCAAAATAATGTAATAGAACTATAGAAAAGGGGTATGATCTATGAGACATTATGATTGTAAGAACTATATTAACCTTGATTGTGAAAAAGGAATGTGTGCAATTTCAAAGTTAATTGTTCCTATTGATGGAGAAGGAAGTGGAGCTTGTCCTGCATTTGTACAGGCTGAAAAATGCGGTGTATGTAAACATTTTAAAAATCCTGATAAGTATGGTGTTGGAACATGTACAGGATATGAAAAAGAAAATTGGGTTTATGCAGGATGTGGAGCTTTTACTTGCGATAATTTTGCAGTATAATTAAAATATAAAATTAAAAAAATTATAAAAATTAAAGACTGATA
>CALWSX010000080.1 GCA_944384285.1 uncultured Lachnospiraceae bacterium | reverse complement strand
TACTTTCATAAGGTATGGGAGTATGGAAAGAGCCATATCTTTAAATGCCAAGGTTTTACCATGGAAAAGCTCTAAAATGTATACATCATCTTTTTTAATTACAGGTGCAATTAATTCTGTATCAAATTTTTCATCGTAAGCATTATTTATACAGTATCTAAGCTCTTCTTCTGTAAAATCAGTAAAAAAGAGTTTCATTACTTCATATGCAAGATCTTTATAATTAAGTTTAGAAAGTTCATTTAATGATTTATCAAGCTTAGGGAATTCTTCAGGAATAAAAAGTCCTCCATCATCACATAATCCTTTTAAAATAGCAGCTGATGCAGTACTTTTGATATTTTTGTTTCTTGTTCCTATGTATGTTAAGTTTTTCATAATTTTTCCTCTCATACTATAACTTTGACTTTAATATACAACTTTACTTAATTCATATTATATATAATATTTCAAAAATTAATATTTGTAAATGAATTTTTCACAAAAATATATAATGACTTTTAGTAATTATATCTTTTAAGGAATAATAAAATTTTTAAAAATTGAATTTAGTATATTGAAAAAAAAATTGAGTTATGTTAAACTAACTATAAAGTTAGTTATAACTAACTAAATTAATAATTATATAAAGAAAGGAAATGTTATGAATATTCCAACAATCGTTATCGCAGTTATTGTTTTTTTAATCCTTGCTTTAGTTATAATAAAACTTATAAATGACAAGAAAAATAATGTTCCTTCATGTGGCGGAGGGTGTAAAGGGTGTCCTAATGCAGCCTTATGTCATAGTAAAAATTTAAAAAATAACTCCAAAAATAAATAATCACTCAAACCTAAAATAAATCCTTTCTTTATTATTTTAATAATTTAGTACTAACTAAACTTTTCCCTTTTATATTAATCCATATAATCCTAAAAAAACAAAACCGTTTATAAACTGTTTTGTTTTTTTATTTAAAATAAAACAGTCACTGGAATTTTATTTCTTACAGTGACAATAATATAAATATTTTTTAATATTTTTTATTGTAATCCAAATAAATATGTTTTAATTGATAATATAAAATCCTAAATCATTAAATATTACAGTATAATTTTCATTTTTATACGAATAGCCGTATATTCTTTTAAAATAATTTAAAGCTTCCTGTATAAAATCTGATGTAACATTTAAGTATTCAGCAATTTCAAAAAATGTGCAACATCCGTTTTTGCAATCATCTACAATCATATCAATTGATATCAATTTATTTACAGCCCATTTTCTTGCAGCATTTTCTTGTTTTCGATTTGATACTATAGATTGGTCTAATATATTGCCTACAGAAGTATAGTAGTGACCAAGTTCTTCTGCAAGAATACAGTATTTTTCATTCTCGGATAAATCTTTTCTTATACCTATTTTATTTCCTTTTATAAGACCTTTAGCGTCGGATTTAAAATTTTTTTCAACAATTTTTAAACCGCTTTTTTCGGATGAGGCTAGAAGTATTTCATAATGTGTCATAAAAACATACCTCCTCGGAATTGTAATTTAAAATTAAAGCTCATCAATATCCTCATGCATTAATTTAAGTTGATCTTCATTTAAATTATCATTGTGTGCAGCTATTGCAATTATATTGTTGTCATTATTTTCAAGACGTTTAAGTTCAATGTTAATTAAAGTATCAACAACTTCTTTTCCATGAGTGTCAAGTGAACGATAAAGTTTAATATGTTCATATTCAGAAGCTTTTAATTTATAAGATACAAATTTTTCTTTTTCATCTGTAAGACAAAGAAGATAATCAACAGAAACATTAAATAAGTCAGAAATTTTTTTTAAGAATAAGTGTCCAGGTTCTCTTGCATTTGTTTCATAATTACGTAATGTTGTGCTTGGTATTCCTAATTTTTCTGCAAAATCAGCTCTTTTAGCATATCCATGTTCTTTCCTAAGTTCAATTAAACGTTCTCCAAAAGTCATTTGCGATGCCCCCTTTTATGCTCATTATATGATTTTTAATGCATAAAGTCAATTAAAAATGCTCAAAATGAGTAATTTTGCCAAAAACACATTGACAAATGCTCAAAATGAGTATATTATACAAATGTAGTACTCAAAATGAGCAAAATGTGAGGGGGAGATCTAATGCTAATTAATATTGAAGTTGAAAGAATGAAAAATAATCTAACAAAAAACGATCTTGCTAAAAAATTAAATGTTTCTTTAAGAACCTATTATAACTGGATAAATGAAGAAACAGATATTCCAAGTTCTAAGCTTATCTTAATGGCAACAATATTTTCGGTTTGCACAGATTATTTATTGGATTACAACAAAGATAAAGAAAAAAAATAACTTTTATTTTTTAAATGTAAAAATATATTAAAATTTACATTATTTGTGTATATTATAAATATAATTACACGATATGACAATATACAATATGTCGAAATTTGTAAATACAATATATGAAAAATAACAAAAATAAAAAGTTATTGTAGAAAAATGAATATCTTTGTCTAAAAAATAAAAATTTTTATATAATTTTTTACACAATTCGACAAAAAAATAATCTGATGTTGTTAAAGAAAAAAATTAAGTAAGTCTAATTTGCAAAAAGTAAAATATTAATGTACGGAGGGATATTATGATCAAGTACGACTATAAGCTTTCAGAAATATTTTCAAAATTATCAATAGAAAGAATAATTTTCCTTTATGATAAGGGAAATCTTAATGATGGTTTATTAATAGAAAGTGGTATAGCAAAGGGTGAATTTTTTGACTTTAAAATATAAATAAGTGAAGTAGGTATGCTTCACATATTAGGGGGGAGATATTATCAAAGAATTTATAAAAGCACCTTGTCACAATTGTGATAAACGTAAACTTGGTTGTCATTCATGTTGTGAGGAATATATTAGTTTTAGGAATAATCGAGATAAACTGCTTTTAAATAGAAAAAAGGAAAATGAAATCAATAGTTATTGTATTGAAAATATTATTAGAATAACAAAAAGAACATAAAAAATATTCAGTGTTTACATAAGAGAAAGAGGGTGAGCACTTTGATTGTTAATAAAAATGTATTTAGATATATTGAGTATGAATTATTTCGATATCCTAAATATTTAAAAGAACTAGAAAAAAATATTAAAAATTTAAATGAAAATTTTTCAGATAAAGATAATTTAGTAAATACAAATTTTGATTTGGAGCATACAAATAAATGCAAACAAAATTCTTATTTTACTTTAAATAAATTAGAAAATATGGAACGAATAGTTACGGCTGTAAATTTTTTTCTAGAAGGTGCAACCGAATTACAAAGGGAATTTTTTAAATTATATTATATGAACAAAGTAACAAATAAATATGAAATTTGTGACAGGCTTCATATTTCAGAATCTACATTTTTTAGAACTAAGAGACATATTGTAAGATCTATTGGTATTGAACTTGGTATTTTTGATAATACGTAAAGAAAAAGTTTGATAGTAAAATGACAGTTTTTGATGGTTGTTTTATGTTAAATTCTTTGTAAGAAAAGAAGATTTAAAATTTAACAAAAGAAAAAATTTTTACAAATATTTAGGAGGATTTTATTATGGAAAGATATTTTGGTTACATAGCAAAAGACGGTATGCTTAAGATTACAACAAATTTAGATACAGTCATTGAACATGGGGTTGGTGTTCCTACTGAAATTAAATTTTTTAAAGACAACGATAATCAGGCAGGAGGGAATCCTGAGATAGACGGAAAAGAAATCTTTGTTTATGGAGATATGACTGCAAGAATTGGCAAGGCTGATTCAAAAGACGTGAGTTTAGAAGAATTTCCTAAGCTTTATAATCTTTATAAAGAGATTGAAAAAAGAAACAGATAGTTTTAATAAAGGGAGCTAAAAAGTCTCCCTTTATTTAGTGTAAATATATTATAAGGGGGTGCAAAATGACACAGGAAGATATTGAAAAGTGTATAACCGATTTAAAAGTTGTACAAGCAGAGACACTTTCAAGTTTAAAAAGCTGTCATAAAAGGCTTAATAAAATAGAGAATATTGTCGATGGTATAAATAATTTGGCGATTTCAATAGAAACAATAGCTCTTGAAATAAAAGCTATGAGAGAAGAATTGAATAAATTAGATTTAAGAGTTGGCGAACTTGAAGAAAAACCGGCAAAACATTATGAAATTATTGTCGGTGCATTTGTAACATCATGTATTGGGGCATTAATTGGTATATTTTTTTCAAGGCTAAACATTTGGTAAAGGAGGTAAGAAATGGATTTTAAGACAAGATTTAAAAATCCTTGGTTTTGGGTTGGTCTTTTGGGGATTATTTTGTCAGCTATGAAAATTAGCCCGGAAACACTTACAAGTTGGGAAATAGTAAAATATCAGTTTTTTAATTTAATAAAGAACCCATATATGCTTGCTTGTGTATTTGTTTCCGTTTTAGGAGTGTTTATTGATCCTACAACCAAAGGAATAAAGGATAGAAAAAATAATTAAATGAAAAAACTGCCTAAGGAGTATTTTTATATTCCTTAGGCAGTTTTAATTAAATAAATATAATAATTAAGCCGCATATCATGCCTATGATTATTGCAAAAGAGGGGACTTTAGATTTCCACATAAGTATAGATTCGGGTACAAGTTCTCCAAAAACAACATAAAGCATAGCGCCGCTTGCAAAACTTAAAGAAAGTGCATGCCATAAAGTTCCCATAGATCCGAGCATGTAACCTATAAATGCTCCTAAAACTGTAGGAAGACCACTCAATGCAGTGATAAGTACTGCTTTTTTCTTTGACATTCCGCCGGCAATGAGGGGTACTGCAACAGCCATACCTTCTGGTATATTATGAAGTGCTATTATAACAGAAAGTATAAATGCTCCGCCTGTCCAAAGATTTTCTACATCTTTTTGAACATAAGCAACACCGATGGCGATACCTTCAGGAAGATTATGAAGTGCTATCGCTGTAGCCATAATAATTCCGGCAACAAAAAGGTGTTTATTTTCTTCTTTGTGTTTATAATAATGGTCAGAATGGATAAGTTCATCAAGGTCATCAGCTGTTTTAGGGTGGCTTTCATCAATGTGTGAGATTTCAATATTTGTATGAAGGTCAATTAAGTAATTCAAAAGAGCCACAATAGCATATCCTAAAATTATACCTGAAACAACTATAGAGAGATTTTGTGGACCGGACATATTTTCAGGAAATATTACATCAAATATTAAATCAAAACAAACAACAGCAAGCATAACGCCGCCGGCAAAGCTTAATAAAAGGCTAACTGTCTTTTTTGAATCTTTCTTAAAAAAAGAACTTACAACTCCGCCTAAGCCTGTCCCACAAAATCCTGCAATAAATGTTATTAAAAGTACCCACAGCAATATATTATCCATAATGACATCTCCTGTAATTTTAGGTTATAATTAACTAACTTGTTAAATTGTATAATAATATTCATACATTATCAAGAGTTTTTATTCTGATATTATTACAAATTTTGTGTGTATACATTAATGTTTAAATGGTGTATAATCAAATAAAATATTGTCGATGGGGGAATATTTATGAAAGAATATGTAAATGAATATAAAAAAGTACCTGTACTTGACAAGATTATTTGTGATATGTGCCATAAAGAAATAAAAAAGAATAATGTTGGAAATTATGTTGATTATTTCCATTTAAACAAAACATGGGGTTATGATTCTTCTAAAGATGGTCGAACAGATGACTTTGATATATGTGAAGAATGTTATGATAAAATTCTAAAACTAATAACAAAGTAATTTTTCAAAAATTTTATATAATAATTATCACTTTCTCACAAAAAAACAAAGTATTTGAATAAAAAGACTTTACTTTATCACTTTAGTTTGTTAATATTAATTTAACTAACAAAAAGAGGTGAAGAAAATGAATAGGAAAATCAAAAATCCTTTAACTGATAATTTAATTAAATGTATGATGGCTATGAAAACAGAAGAAGAGTTTTATTGTCTTCTTGAAGATCTTTGTACAGTACATGAAATTCAGGCTATCGCACAGAGAATGGCAGTTGCAAAGATGCTTGATGAAAAAAGAACATATATTGAAATCGCAGAAAAAACAGGAGCATCAACAGCAACTATAAGTAGAGTTAATAGAGCTTTAAATTATGGAACAGATGGTTATAAGCTTGCTATAGAAAGAACTAAGGATATAATAGAGGAATACTAAGTATTTTTTTATTTTTATTGTTCAACGATGATAGGAAGTTAGCGCAATTTTTGCTATGGCTTCCTATTTTGTTGTATTATTTTTTTTGTGGAAAAATTTTCATAATGAATGTTTTATGATTGGAGAAACAAATATATGATAGGATTTGACAAACTTAATGATATGCAGAAAAAAGCTGTTCTTCAAACTGAGGGGCCTGTCTTAATACTTGCTGGTGCAGGTTCAGGAAAAACGGGAGCTTTGACAGTTAGAATAGCAAATTTAATAAAAAATAACATTAAACCATATAATATTCTTGCGATTACATTTACCAATAAAGCAGCAAAAGAAATGAAAGAAAGAGTTAATGGGCTTATTGGAGAAGAAGCAAAAGATATTTTAATAAGTACATTCCATTCAACATGTGTTAGGATACTTCGTTCTGACATAGAAAAAATTGGCTATGGAAAGAATTTTACAATTTATGATACTTCAGACCAAGAAAAAGTTTTAAAAGATATTTTTAAACAGATGAATATTTCCACAGCAGATAAAACAATATCTGTAAAAGGAGTAAAAAATATAATTGGAAGACTTAAAGATGAACTTATAAGTCCGGAAGAATATTATAAAACTACGGGAAACGATGTTTTAAAACAGCAAGTAGCAGAAATATATAGAAGATATCAAGAGGCTTTAAAAAAGAATAACGCACTTGACTTTGATGATCTTATATATAAAACAGTTCTTTTGTTCAGAAATGAAAAAGATGTTCTTGAAAAATATAGAGAAAGATATCGTTATATTCTTATAGATGAGTACCAGGATACAAACACAGCTCAATATGAGTTTGTAAAACTTCTCGCTTCAAAATATAACAATTTATGTGTTGTTGGAGATGATGACCAGAGCATCTATGGATTTAGAGGTGCCAATATTCAAAATATACTTGATTTTGAAAAAGATTTTGAAAATTGCACAGTTATAAAACTTGAACAAAACTATCGTTCTACAAAAACTATTCTTGATGTTGCAAATGCTGTTATTTCAAATAACAATAAAAGAAAATCAAAAACTCTTTGGACAGAGAATGATTCAGGAAGCTCTGTACATAGTTTAGGCTTTGAAAATGAATTTTTGGAAGCAAAATTTGTTTCTGAAAAAATTTCAGAGTTAACAAAAGAAAATCAAAGAAAATATTCTGATTTTGCTGTTCTTTACAGAACAAATGCCCAATCAAGAACTTTTGAAGACCAGTTTATAAAAGTTGGTATACCATATAGACTTTTAGGCGGAATACGTTTCTACGAAAGAAAGGAAATAAGGGATATTATCGCATATTTAAGAACGATTTTAAATCCGGACGATTATATATCTTTAAACCGTATTATTAATGTTCCTAAAAGAGGAATAGGAGATACATCTATTAATAAAGTTTTGGAATATGCTGATGAAAATGGTATTTCTTTTTTTGATGCACTTAAAGATGTTGAAAGTATCAAAGAGCTTAAAGCTAGAGCTAAAAAGTTCACATCTTTTTATGAAACCATAAGTAATTTTATAGCAATGAAAGATGTTTTAAGTATTAAAGATCTTATTTGTGATATATTAAATAAGACAGGATATTTAAATGAGCTTAAAGAAGAAGGAACTTTGGAAGCAGAAGGAAGAATTGAAAACCTTGATGAATTTATTTCAAAAGCTGAGCAGTATCAGATAGAAAATCCTGAAGCAACACTTGAAACTTTTATGGAAGAAATATCTCTTGTTTCAGATGTGGATAATTATGATGAAAACCAAGACGCAGTTGTTTTAATGACTCTTCATAGTTCAAAAGGACTTGAATTTCCAGTTGTGTTTATGGTAGGAATGGAAGAAGGCGTTTTCCCTTCTTACAGAAGCATAGACTCTGGAAGTGAAAAAGAAATAGAGGAAGAAAGACGTCTTTGTTATGTAGGTATAACAAGAGCAAGGGAGGAACTCTATCTCACAAACGCAAAAACAAGAATGCAAAGAGGTATTACCCACTATTGTAATCCATCAAGGTTTATAGAAGAAATACCTTCAGATTTAATAGAAAAACCTGTTAAAGTTGTTAGACAGCAAGAAAAATTTAAGTCTCCAAAAACTTTGGCAAAAATGGGAACTTTTTCGCCAAAACCAAGCCCTTACGGAATGGTTGGAAAATTAAAAGATGCTGTTAATTCATCTGTTTCAGAACCTTCAGATTTTAAACTTGATTTTTCAGTAGGAGACAGTGTAAGAGCGCCTAAATATGGTATTGGTACAGTTAAAAACATTAATCCTGCCGGGGCTGACTTTGAAGTTACTGTATCATTTGCCGGAAAAGGTGATAAAAAATTTATGGCAAAACTTTCTAAACTTAAAAAAGTAACACCTTAAAATTTTTCGGAGGTGAAATTTTTTGTTAAACAGAATGAAATATCTTGTGGAGTTATTAAATAAAGCGTCATACCATTATTATCAGCTTAGTCATGAAATAATGAGTGACTATGAATATGATAAGCATTATGATGAACTTGTGGCACTTGAGAAAGAAAGTGGCACAGTGCTTTCAAACAGTCCAACACAAAAAGTTGGATTTGAAGTTTTAAGTGGACTCACAAAAGTAAAACATGATAAAAAAATGCTTTCTCTTGATAAAACAAAAGATATAGAAAAGCTTAAAGATTTTTTGGGTGACAAAGAGGGTATTCTCTCTTGGAAACTTGATGGGCTTACAATAGTTTTAACTTATGAAAACGGGACACTTAAAAGTGCGGTTACAAGAGGAAATGGAGAAATAGGCGAGGATATTACTCATAACGCAAAACTTTTTGCCAATATTCCACTTAAAATTAATTTTGATAAAAGACTCGTTTTAAGAGGAGAAGGTATAATTCCTTACAGTGAGTTTTATAGAATTAACGAAAAGCTTCCTGATGAGGAGAAATATAAAAATCCAAGAAATTTATGCAGTGGAACTGTAAGACAGCTTAATAATAAAGTTTTAACCGAGAGAAAAGTAAAATTTTATGCATTTACCCTTGTTGAGGCTGAGGGGAAAAACTTTACTGAAAATAAAACTGATACGCTTGATTTTCTTTCATCTTTAGGATTTGAAGTTGTTGAGGGATATGTTGTTACAAAGGAAACTGTAGAAGAAAGAGTTTTATGGTTTGAAAAGAGAATACAAGAAAGTGATGTAGCATCTGACGGACTTGTTATGACTTACAATAGTATATCTTACAGTAATTCTTTAGGAGAAACAGCAAAATTCCCTAAAGACTCAATAGCTTTTAAATGGAAAGATGAAATTGTTGATACAAAATTAATAGATGTTTTATGGTCTACATCAAGGACGGGTCTTATAAATCCTATTGCTGTTTTTGAACCTGTTGAGATAGAAGGAACTACGGTTAACAGAGCAAGTGTTCATAATGTAAGTATACTTGAAGAGTTAAAACTTGGAAAAGGTGACACAGTTTCTGTATATAAAGCAAATATGATAATTCCTCAGATAGCTGAAAATAAAACAAAGAGTGGTACAATAACTATTCCTGATAAATGTGCTGTATGTGGCGGAGATACTGAAATAAGAATGCTTAAAGAGGGAAAAGCACTTTATTGTACAAACCCAAACTGTAAAGCACAGATAGTTTTATCCCTTGCACATTATTGTGGAAGAAATGCAATGAATATTGAGGGTATATCGGAAGAAACATTAAATAAATTTGTTGAAAAAGGCTTTATTGAGTATTATCCTGATATTTATACTCTTTATGAACATAAAGATGAAATTATAAATATGGAAGGTTTTGGAGAAAAAAGCTATGCAAATATGATTAATGCAATAGAAAACTCCAAAGAAACAAACCTCTTTAATTTTATATATGCTTTAGGAATAAATAATGTAGGCTTAAGCAATGCAAAACTAATTTGTAAAAAATACAATAATTCAATAGAAGAAATTATTTCTGCTACTGAAGAAGATTTGATTTCAATAGAAGGATTTGGAGAAGTTATTGCACGAAGTATAAACAGATATTTTAATAATCAGAAAAATATAGAGCTTTTACAAACAGCTTTGAAATATCTTAAATTTATACAAGAAGAAACTAAAACAGAAGATACTTTGTCAGGTCTTACTTTTGTAATTACAGGAGATCTTAATACTTTTACAAACAGAAAAGAACTTCAGGAAAAAATAGAAAATCTTGGAGGAAAAGTAACGGGTTCTGTAACAAAAAAGACATCGTATCTTATTAATAATGATATTATGTCATCATCATCAAAAAACAAAAAAGCAAAAGAGCTTGATATCCCTATTATTACAGAAGAAAAATTCATAGAAATGTTCTTGAAATAAAAAACTCCTCGAAAGAGGAGTTTTTTTTATAATAAAGATAAGTGAAATCATAAAAATTAAACATTTTTTAGGCCTATTTATAATAAAAAATAATTTTATACAAGTATTTTAGCTCAAATTTTTTTACTATATGTGGGAATGTTAAGATTATTTGGTGAACTTTAAGGAATTTTTAATATCTATGTGCGCAATTTAGTTTATAATTATTACAGATAACTTTAATGTATTAAAATATGTTTATTAAGATATTTTAAAAATATTCTCGGGGGGAGTTTTAAGCTTATGAAAGGAAATAAAAATAACGCTTACGAACAAAAAAGAAAGAAAAAGAAAAGGGTATTTGCAAGTGTTTTAGCAATTATTATTGCCGTTGCAATGATTTTAGGGATAGCAGCTCCTTTTATGGGTGTATTTGCTAATGCAGCAGAGTTTAAAATTACACCTGATATTGTTGCAACAAATGAAACCCTAAAAAAAGTAAATTTGTTTAGCAAAAATGAAACAGAAGAATTAAACGGAAATTTTGAAGTTGATGTAGTTATAGGGTTTGATGATAATTATATTTTAGAAAAAACAACTCCTGTAATTTTAAACATTACAAATAACGGTGAGACAGATTTTATTGGAGAAGTACAAATAAGAGCTAAAAATTTTGTGAATTCAGACGCAAATCAAGTATCAGTATTTTATCAGAATTTAGAACTTCCAAAAGGTGCTACAAAGAAAATTTTTATGGATTTTCAGACATCTTATTTAAAAAACCATTTTGATGTAGATCTTGTGGACAGCAATGGAAATGTTGTATATAAAAAGAAATCAAATCTTGTTATGGCATATGACCCACAACTTATTGCTACAGCCGTTTTGACTGATAAAAATACACAAGATACATCATATTTAGAAAATTTGGAGTTATCTTTTTTAAGTTTTACAGGTTCAAACAATAATTATTATACAGAGTATGATAAAGTATTTTTTTTAGATAAATATTCATTTCCCTTTAAATCAAGTATCCTTGAAAATTTTAAAATTATAATTGTAGATGATTTTAATACATCAACTCTTTCTGTAACACAGAAAGAAGCCTTAAAGGAATACATAGTTTCTGGTGGATATTTAGCGATATCTACAGGGGAAAATTATGATAAAAATTTTAGTGGGTTAAAATCAGAGTTAGAAATTGATGAAAGTCAATTTAAAAAAGTTAAATTAGAAAATGGTATAGATTCAAAGACAGTTTATAATGATTATGGTAAAGGGAAAATTTTTATACATGATTTTGATTTTAAAGATTTACCTTTTGGAGGGGAAAAAGAAACACTTGATACTTTAAAATCAATTTATACAAGTATGGATTTAACTAATTTTGAAGTAACAGATAATTATAATTATAGAAATTATACTCGTAGTAATTATCCTTATATAGATTCAAGCAATCTTTCATTTATTTTTATACTTCTTGTAGTTTATATAATATTAGTTGGTCCTGGAATGTACTGTATTTTAAAAAAGAAGGATAAACTTGAAAAGGCATGGTATTTTATTCCTTTATCAGCAATTTTGTTTACTGTAATTATATTTTCGTTTGCACAGTTTAGTATATTTAAAGATGGTTTATCAAGCTATACTAATGTGGTTGAACTTGCTAATTCTTCAAATTATGGCAAAAGAACAACTTATGCATTAATTACATCTCCTTTTGATGGTGATATAAAACTTACTTCTGAAAATAATATTGATTTTATATTTGATAGTGACAGTAACTATTATTATATGTCAGGTCCGGGAGCATCAAGCTCTTCTGATAATAATAAAGAACAGGTAATAAGAAAAATTTATTCCGGAGAAAAAACAGAAATAACTTTTTATGATTTAATGAAGTGGGAAAGTATTACAGCCAAAACTTTTGGTACAGTAGATATGGGAGGAAAAATAGAAACTAATTTTAAATATACAGATGGTAAATTATTAGGAACGATAACAAATAATACAAATACAGATTTTAATAATTTAATAATATTTACCGGCAAAAATATACTTCCAGAAAAAGAACTTAAAAAAGGAGAAACTATTGAAATAAATCTTGACTTAAATTATCTTGTATCACAAAAAGGTATAGGGCAAGGAGATTATTACACTCAAATTGAAGAGGTTTTGGGATTTGATACAATTAATGAGGATTTAAATACAGGAAAAATTACAAAAAAAGATGTTCATGATAAGTATCAAATGAGAGCTCTTGCGCTTGATTACTATACAAATTATATTGAAAACTATACTGATGCTATGAAAGTAACAATTCTTGCATTTAATAATGATAAACTTTTTGATTATAAATTAAGAATGAACGGAAGTAAACTTACGAATTATTTTACAAATATGTATATTATTACAGATGATATTTTACCTGAGGATAAAAGTTTTGAAGTACCTTATGGTTTAATATTCCCTAAATATATATATATTTCAAACGGACATTATGATATTTATGGAAATGAAATATATGCATACGACAAAACTGATGTTACTGTACAATTTTTTGTTGATGACTTACAGGAAAATGACAGTTTTAAAATCCTTTGGGAAGATGAAAATCAAAACAGTATTAAGTTTAAAGTATTAAATTATACAACCGGAAAATATGAAGAAGTTACGAGTGATAAGTATATAACTGCAAAAGATCATGCAGATGCAAATGGAATAATAGAGCTTAAAGCAGAGTTTTTACAGGATGAAAGAAGTAACATACCTGAGTTTTCATTGAAAAGAGGTGACTTAAATGCTTGAGATACAAGGACTTGTAAAAAAATACGGAAATTTTAAAGCTTTGGATAATCTTAACCTTTCAGTTGAGAGGGGAAGTGTTTTTGGGTTTGTTGGTCCGAACGGAGCCGGAAAAACAACCACAATGAAAATTGTATCTGGACTTTTAAGTGCTACAGAAGGAAGCGTTATTGTAGATGGAAAGGATTATTCAAGAGATCCAGAGAAGCTTAAAGAAAAGATAGGGTATATGCCTGACTTTTTTGGAGTTTATGATAACCTTAAAGTTATGGAGTACATGGATTTTTATTGTGGAGCATATTATATTCCATACAAAGACAGACCAAAACTTATAGAAAATTTGCTTGAAATAGTTGATCTTAAAGAAAAGAAAGATTTTTATGTTGATTCTCTTTCGAGAGGTATGAAACAAAGGCTTTGTCTTGCAAGAAGCCTTGTACATGATCCGGAACTTTTAATTCTTGACGAACCTGCAAGTGGACTTGACCCTCGTGCAAGAGTTGAAATGAAAGAAATACTTAAAGATTTGAGCGCAATGGGAAAAACTATTATAATAAGTTCTCATATTCTTTCAGAGCTTTCTGAAATGTGTACAGATATAGGGATTTTTGATAAAGGAAAGCTTTTAATGCAAGGAACAGTAAATGATATTCTTAAAAAAGTTTCTAAAAAGAAAATTATAAAACTTGAACCTCTTTTACTAGATGAAAGAATAGTGCCATATCTTGAAGAAAATCCATACATATCAGGAATTATAGAAAGAAATACAAACATAGAATTTTATTTTTCAGGGGATAATAATGAACTTTCAAATATTTTGACTGGGTTGATTAAAAAAGATATAAAGCTTATTTCTTTTACAGAAAAAGAAGGAAGCCTTGAAGAGATATTTATGCAGATTACGGGAGGTGCAGAAAAGAATGATTAATCCTGTTTTCAGAAGAGAAACACAGACTTCTTTAAGAAGATTTAAGATTTATATTGCTATATCAGTTTATATAGCCCTTATAGTTGGAACGGCAGCACTTTTTCTTTATTCAAGTTTAAATATGTCGTACAGAAGAGGCTTTGATCCAAAAGATACTATATATATGTATTCGCTTCTTTCTGGTATGCAGCTTTGTCTTGTTCTTATAACAACTCCTGCGCTTACCGCAAGCAGTATAAGCGGAGAAAGAGAACGCCAAACACT
>CALWSX010000079.1 GCA_944384285.1 uncultured Lachnospiraceae bacterium | reverse complement strand
AGTTGTATGTAGTGTAATCCCTGTAAGACCGGGGCGAAATACAGCTGTAATTTGTGAACTTGCCGCAATAAATCACAGACAGAAAAAACTTGGATATAATGCGGCAGAAGTGTTAAACAGCAGAGTGTTTAACAGTATTAATATTTCAGATGAAGATGATGACGAATAAAAATTTGGAGGAGAATATATTTGACAGAAATAGTTAAATTCCTAAGGGAAAATATTAAAAGTGAAGTTCTTGAAAATGAACCTATGAAAAATCATACCTCTTTTAAAGTTGGAGGAGAGGCAGATATATTTATAAATATCTCAAATGTAGACGATTTGGTTTTTTGTTTAAAGACATTTAAAGAAAAAAATATACCGTTTTATATAATAGGTAATGGTTGTAATACATTAGTAAGTGATGAAGGTGTAAGAGGGGCTGTAATTTGTATTTATTCGGAAATGAACAAAGTTACAGTTGATGGTTGTATTTTGGAAGCTCTTGCAGGAACGCCTATGACAACCATTGCACTTTTGGCAAAAAATGAATGTCTTACAGGTTTTGAATTTGCTTCGGGTATACCAGGAACAATAGGCGGGGGGCTTGCCATGAATGCCGGAGCATATGGTGGTGAGCTTAAAGACGTTGTATTATCAGCAAAAGTCCTTGATAATGATTATAATATAATAGAACTTTCAAATGAAGAACTTAAATTTGACTACAGAAAAAGTATAATAAGTGAAAAAAAATACATTGTTTTATCAACAAAGATTAAACTTGAGAAAGGTAATTTTGATTATATAGATGGAAAAATGAAAGAGCTTTCTCAAAAAAGAAGAGAAAAACAGCCTTTAGAATTTCCAAGTGCAGGCAGTACATTTAAAAGACCAGTAGGTTATTTTGCTGGTAAACTTATACAAGATTCTGGGTTAAAAGGCTGTAGTGTTGGAGGAGCATGTGTAAGTGAAAAACATTCCGGTTTTATTATAAACAAAGGAAATGCAACAGCTTCTGATATATATAAATTAATTAAGCATTGTCAAAAAGAAGTTTATAATAATTTTAATGTTAATATTGAAACAGAAGTAAAATTAATTGGAGATTTTGAATAATTTTTTACTAAAGACTATATTTTAAATTTGCGGCACAAAAAGGGGGAAGCATTATGAGGTTTGTAATAGTAACCGGTATGAGTGGAGCGGGTAAAAGTACCGTTTTAAGATTTTTTGAAGATATGAATTTCTTTTGTGTTGATAATCTTCCTCCTATACTTATATCAAGGTTTGCTGAACTTTGTTTTGGTCAGGAAGGCTTTGATAAAGTTGCTCTTGGGATAGATATTCGTGGCGGAAAGCTTTTTAATGATTTTTTCAGAGGTCTTGACAGACTTGAAGAATGTGGTTATAATTCTGAAATTTTATTTTTGGACGCTAGCGACCAGGCGCTTATAAAAAGGTTTAAAGAGACAAGAAGAAATCACCCTTTTTCAAGAAGCATGTCTATAGAACAGAGTATACATAAAGAAAGAGAAATGCTCAAAGAGGTTAAAGAAAAAGCTGATTATATAATAGATACATCAAAGACTTTAACAAGAGAACTTAAACAACAAATAGGTAAGATTTTTCTTGAAAATAAAAAATTTGAAAGTCTTATGATAACAATTTCATCTTTTGGTTTTAAGTATGGCATACCGTCTGATTCTGACCTTGTTTTTGATGTAAGGTTTCTGCCAAACCCTTATTATATTGCGGAACTTAAAGAACATACAGGGAATGATAAAGATGTTTTTGATTATGTTATGAACCACGAAGATTCGGTGGAATTTTTGAAAAAACTTACTGAAATGGTTGAATTTTTAATACCAAGATATATTAATGAGGGAAAAAATCAACTTGTAATAAGCATAGGTTGTACAGGTGGTAAGCACAGAAGTGTAACTATTGCAAATGCTCTTTTTGAAAATTTAAGAGCAAATAATCATAGTCTTCTTCTTCGTCACAATGACATCGATAAAGACAGATATTAATAATGTTTTTATACGGGGGTGAGTAAAAATTTGTCATTTTCGTCTAATGTTAAAAATGAGTTGATACATCGTTTTGGGAATGAAAGATATATAAATGTTGCAGAAATTACTGCAATGTTAAATTTATGTGGACAAGTTAGCAAAATTGATGATAGATTTTGTGTAAAAATACAAACAGATAATGTTTCTGTCGCAAGAAAGTACTTTACATTATTGAAAAAAACTTTTAATATAGATAATAAAGTTGACGTTAAGGAAAGTAAAAAATTTCGCAGAACAAGAAGTTACTCTCTTATTGCAGATGATGAAGAATTTGTAAAAAAACTACTTTTTGAAACGGAGATAATTGACTCATCTGAAAATATTAATACGGTACATATTCCTAAAAAAATATTTGAGGACTTATCGTATAAAAGAGCATATATAAGAGGGGCTTTTTTGGTCGGGGGCTGTATAACAAATCCTGAAAGGGCTTATCATCTCGAGTTTGTTACAGATATAGAATCTTATGCATACGAACTTATGGAGCTTATTAATTCTTTTTCTATTGACAGTAAAGTTGTAAAAAGAAAAGAGAATTATGTCGTATATATAAAGGAAAGTGAACAGATAGTTGATCTTTTAAATATAATGGAGGCTACGGTTTCACTTATGGATTTGGAAAATGTGCGTATTTTAAAAGATATGCGCAATAATGTAAACCGTATTGTAAATTGTGAAACTGCAAATATAAATAAAACTATTGCGGCTGCAGTTAATCAAATTGAAGATATTGAATATATCAAAAACGGCGTTGGTCTTACATATCTTCCCGACCTACTTCGAGAAACGGCTTTGGTACGTCTTGAAAATCCTGATTTAAGTTTAAAAGAATTAGGCCTTTTATTAAATCCGCCTGTTGGAAAATCGGGAGTAAACCATAGGTTAAAAAAAATATCTGAAATTGCAAATTTTTTAAGAGAAGAAAAAGAGGAGGCTCAATTAAAATGATTGAACAATCAGTAGTAATCGGAAATTCTTTTACAGATGCAAGAGAGGTTGCATTATTAGTTCAGACAGCAGGTAAATTTTCAAGCAGAATTCATATAGAAATAGACACAAAGAAAATAAATGCAAAAAGCATGATGGGTGCAATGTATCTTGGTATAGCAGAAGGACAGACAGCAAAGGTAATTGCTGAGGGCAATGATGAAAATGATGCAGTTAAAGAATTAGCACAGTCATTAGCAAAAATTAAATAATTATAGGATTTTATTAACATAAAAAAGTACCGATAAAATCGGTGCTTTTTTATGTTAAACAAAGTTTTGGAACAAATTATATTAAAAGGAAATAAAAGTAAAAAGATTGTAAAAAAATTAACAAACGAAATATATGTAAATTTTTAAAATAAATTTACATTATTGTCAAAAAATTAACAAAAAACAAGCTGTGTATTATTATATTTGTATAAAAGATTTTATTAAAAAAAATTGACGTTTTTTTTCTAAAAAACTATACAATATAACTGTTTTGTCATAATATTGTTCTAAAGATAATAATTTTTTTATAAATATATTTATATAATTATAAAAATAGATGATTTTGTTATATAAAAATAACGTATTTTTTTGCAAAGTATACAAACAGACATAAAACAACATAAACCAAAAAAATAAAAAAAATATATTGCACAAATTACATAATTGTGATAATATAGCACTATAACAAAACAATTTTATTTATTTTTTTGTCTATTTTGGACAAAAACAAGGAGGGCATTTTATGAAGAAGTTTTTAAGTATTTTATTATGCGCTGCTATGACACTTTCTTTAGCTGCTTGTGGCGGTAATAATACAACAGAAGAAAACACTACTGAACAAACACAAGAAACTACAACTGAAGTTCCTGAAGGTGCTGTTTTAGCAGGAAAAAAAGTAGCTGTTGTTAGAAACCTTGCAAATGGCGACCATACTCAGCAGTTCCTTGCTGGTTGTGTTGAAGAAGGCGAAAAAATGGGTATGGAAGTTAAAACTTTCGTAACTGACGGTGATGATGCTAGATTACAGGAAACTGTAGCTCAGGTTATTACACAGGATTATGATGCTCTTATCGTTTCTCATGGTCAGCTTTCTTACTCATATAATATGCTTAAACCTGCTATTGATAAAGGTATGAAAGTAGTTACTTTCGACACAATGCCTTTCAAAGATGGCGATCCTAACGGCGAATTACTTCCTGGTGTTACATCAACAGCTCAGGATGACTATGCACTTGCAGAACTTTCACTTGGTTACATGATGCAGGAATTTGAACAGAACGGTGGTACATATCCTATGAAAGTCCTTAAAACATTCATGGGCCCTGGCGTTCCTCCTCTTGACAGACGTAACGAAATTTATACAAAACTTGAAGAAGAAGGAAAAATCCAGACTGTACAGGTTGTTTCTCCTTCAGACTCAGCTAATGCTCGTGGCGACATGACAACAAAAACAGAAGCTATCCTTCCAACAATTAAAGAAGGCGATGTAGACGCTATTTGGGGATGCTATGATGAACTTGCAAAAGGTGTTTTACAGGCATTAAATGACGCAAAACGTACAGATATGCCTATGTACACAATCGACATTTCTAACGATGATATTCAGTTAATGGTTAAAAATCCTGATGTATGGAGATCAGCAGCAGCTGTTGACCCTAAACTTATTGGTATCGTTGATATGAGACTTGTTGCTTTAAAACTTATCGGTGAAGAAACACCTGATTACTTCAACCTTGCAGCAAACAACATCATTACAACACAGCTTTCAGAAGGTGACACAATGGATACACTTGGAACAATCATTGAAGGCTGGGGCAATGCTTTAGACCCTGAAGCAGCATTATATACAGATACAATCAAAAGCCTTTATGTTACACAGGAATAATTAAAAATAAATGAGATTTTAATATTTCTCTAAAACACAAGAAGGTTTATCTTCTATATTATCAAAAATAATGTATTAAAAATATTTTGACTTGAGGTCAAAATTAAAAAATTCTTCCTTGAGTTTGGAGTTTAATTTTGGATTTTATTCCAAGCCAAGGAGGAATTTTTGTTCTGTAAAGATAAAATTTTAACTATTACTATGGGTGAGGACATGAACGAACATATACTTGAAATGAAAAACATATCTATAGAATTCCCGGGAGTAAAAGCTCTTAATAACGTGGACTTTTCTGTAAAGAGCGGAGAAATACATGCCCTTGTCGGTGCTAATGGTGCGGGAAAATCTACACTTATGAAAGTTTTGGCGGGAGCCAATACTCATTATACAGGTGATATATTTGTAGACGGAGAGCACGTAGAAATCCGTTCTCCTAAAGATGCAAAAAAACTTGGTATTGAAATAGTATACCAGGAAGTAGACGTAGCTTTAATACCATACCTTTCAGTTGCTGAAAACGTTATGTTTAATACTTTAGTAAACGGTATGGGAAAAAAACAACTTGTTAATTGGTCACAAATAAGAAAAAGTGCAAAAGAAGTTCTTGATAAACTTCATGTTGATGTTAATGTAAATACACTTGCTTCGGATCTTACACTTGCACAAAAACAGATGGTGCTTATTGCCAGATGTGTTGTAGAAAAATGCAGATTTTTAATATTGGACGAGCCGACAGCTCCTTTGTCAAATTCTGAAACAGTAGAGCTTTTCAGAGTTGTAAGAGAGCTTTCCAAAGAAAATGTCGGAGTTATTTTTATTTCTCACAGATTGAATGAGCTCTATGAAATTTGTCAAAATATTACAGTTATGCGTGACAGTAGAAATATTATTACACTTCCGCTTACAACTGATTTAAAAGCAAACACAATTGTTGAATATATGCTTGGTCGCAAATTTGAAGAAGTTTATGAAAAACGTGTATGTGAAATTGGCGAACCATTGCTTGTTATAGATAATTTATGTGAAAATCACGGTAAAATTAAAAATATTAATATTACCGTTAGAAAAGGTGAAATTGTGGGAATTGCCGGACTTGTAGGAGCCGGAAAAACAGAGCTTTGTAAAACTCTTTTTGGCGATATGCCATATACAGGAAAAGTAACTTTAAACGGAAAAGAAATTCATTATAAGGATCCGGCTTCAGCTGTAAAAAATGGCTTTGCTCTTGTTCCTGAAGAGCGTCGTAAAGAAGGTGTCCTTATTTCTGACAGCGTTTTTTCAAATATTTCTATTTCCGCAATGCATAAGTACACTAACTTCTTAAGTGTTGTAAACACTAAAAAAGAAAAAGAAGATGCTAGAAGAATGATTGCTGACTTGGCAATAAAAACTCCTTCAGAAAATCAGACAGTTTCGCTTCTTTCCGGAGGTAACCAGCAAAAAGTTGTTGTTGGTAAATGGTTAAACTCTGAAGCGGAAATATATATTTTTGATGAACCTACAAAAGGTATTGACGTAGGTGCAAAACGAGATATGTATCAACTTATAGAAAGACTTGCCGCAGAAGGTAAAGGCGCAATTTATGCTACTTGTGAATTTAACGAGATCTTAAGTATATGCGACAGAGTTTACGTTATGTATGACGGTCAGATAGTAAAAGAACTTAAAGTATCTGATACAGACGAAAAAGAATTGCTTTATTACTCAACGGGAGGAAACTAAAAATGGAACAAACTTCAAATAAGAAAAAATTTAAGCCTTTTGATTTTATAACAAAATGGGGCACTATTTTAACTATTATTATATTAATAATTGTATTTACTTTAGGAAACTGGGATTCAGCTACAAATTCAAGTTTATTCCTTACATCATCAAATATTATTACTATTTTAAGATCTATTTCCATAACAAGTATAATTGCCATAGGTCTTACTTATGCGCTTGCTGTTGATGGTATGGACTTATCAATCGGTGCCTGTGCAAACTTTGCTGATACATTTATCATGACAATGTTTGTATGGTATAACTTAAGCATTGGTACATCTATTATTCTTACTTTACTTGTATGTTTAATAGTTGCTGTTATTAACTCGATTCTTATTGTTAAACTTAAAATTCCTGACATGGTTGCTGCTCTTTCAGTAATGTTCATGTTCCAGGGTGTATCTCTTACATATTCAAAAGGTGGGGCTATTACAGAACGTATGATGCGTCCTGACGGAACACAGGCTCCTGGTCTTGTTCCAGAAGCTTTTAGAGCATTAGGTGCAGAACCTTGGCTTATTATAATTATGCTTTGTGTTGTTGTATTTGCTCACTTCTTCTTAACATATACAAAACACGGAAGATATATGTATGCTGTAGGCGGAAACCCAGAAGCTGCTAAACTTTCTGGTATTTCTGTATCAAAATATAAAGTTCTTGCTTACTTCCTTTCAGCAGCATTTGCAGCATTAGGTGGTATTTGTCTTGCAGCACGTGTTGGTACTGCACAGGTTAGTGCAGGTGATGCATATCTTATGCCTTCTGTAGCAGCTGCCTATATTGGTTTCTCTGTACTTGGTGCAGGTAAAGCAAATGCTTTTGGTACTTTAATAGGTGCTGTTCTTGTTGGTATATTGGAAAACGGTCTTATTATGATGACAGTTCCTTACTATGCAATGAATATTATTAAAGGTGCTGTTCTTGCTATAGCCCTTGCTATGACATACGCTACAAAGAAAAGACATTAATTTAAATATAAAGTAGATCTTTTTAAAAACTAAAAAGGGGGAATTAATATGTCACGTTTTGATACTTACTTTTTAATGAAAACAGAAGATATTGCAGATTATGTTCAGGAAAAATTACATTTCTTCCCTGATGATGCAAAACTTACATGTGAAGAAATCGGTGATGGTAATTTAAATTATGTATTTAGATTAAAAGATGAAAATACAGGCAAAACTGTTATTGTAAAACATGCAGCAGAAAGCCTTCGTATTTCCGAAGAAATGAAAATTTCTACAGACAGAGGCAGAATTGAAGCAAAAATTTTAGCTATTCAGGGAAAATATGCTCCAGGCCTTGTTCCTGAAGTTTATTTATACGACCCTGTAATGTGCGCTATCATCATGGAAGATATGATTAATCATACTATGATGAGAACAGCTATCATGAGACATGAAACATTTCCTCTTTTTTCAGAACATATAAGCACATTTATGGTTAATACACTTCTTGCTACTACAGACGTTGCTATGAATCATAAAGAAAAGAAAGAAAATGTAAAAAGTTTTATAAGCCCAGACTTATGCGAAATTACTGAAGACCTTGTTTATACAGAACCTTATAATGACTGTAACCATAGAAACAATGTTTTCCCACCTATTGCAGATTTTGTTAAAAAAGAATTATATGAAGATAAAGCACTTGCGCTTGAAGTTGCAAAATTAAAGTTTGATTTTATGACAAATGCTCAGGCTTTGATTCATGGTGACTTACACACAGGTTCAGTATTTATAAATAAAGAACATACTTTTGTATTTGACCCTGAATTTGCTTTCTACGGTCCTATTGGATACGATGTAGGAAATGTAATTGCAAATATGTTCTTTGCATGGTGTAATGGAGATGCAACTATTGATGATCCAGCTCTTAAAAAAGAATTCTGTGACTGGGCTTTAACAACTATTGAAGAAGTAGTTGATAAATTTATAGCAAAATTCAAAGTTGCATTTAAAGAACAAGTTACTGACTATATGGCTAAAACAGAAGGTTTTATGGAATGGTACCTTGATACTATTTTAGTTGATACAGCAGCTTGTGCAGGTCTTGAATCTATCAGAAGAATTGTTGGTATGGCTAACGTAAAAGATATCACAACAATTCCTGATGAACAAAAAAGAGCAAGAGCTGAAAAAATTGTTATAACACTTGGTAAAAACTACATTATGAATAAAGATAAATTCAAATGTGGTGCTGACTATATAAAAGCTATTAACGAAGCTATTGCAAAATTTTCATAATCCGCTAAACAATTACTAAAAATATTTTGCGAAGGAGAGGATTTCATGAGCACAAAAAAGAACATTCTTGATTATGAAACAGTAAGACTCGATGATGAAAAGAATGCCCTTGTGATTATTAATCAGACAAAACTTCCTTATGAAATTGAAATTTTATCATTAACAGAACAAAAAGATATTTGGACAGCAATTTATCTTTTACAGGTAAGAGGAGCACCTGCAATCGGTGTTGCTGCTGCGATCGGTATTTACCTTGCTGCACTTGAAATAAGCAAAAAAACAGATAATAAAGATGAATTCTGCAAAGAATTTGTTAAAGCTAAAGAATATCTTGCATCAGCAAGACCTACAGCTGTAAACCTTTTCTGGGCATTAGACAGAATGGAAAATGTAGCAAAAGAAAATGTTGATAAATCTATTGATGAAATAGTAAAACTTCTTCATGATGAAGCTATAAAAATCCATGATGAGGATATTTGGGTATGTAAACAGATTGGTGAATATGCATTAACACTTGTTAAACCAGGTGATGGTCTTTTAACACACTGTAATGCAGGACAGCTTGCTACAGTAAAATATGGTACAGCTACAGCGCCTATGTATTTAGGACATGAAAGAGGCTATAACTTCCGTATATTCGCAGATGAAACAAGACCTTTACTTCAGGGTGCAAGACTTACATCTTTTGAGCTTCATGAATCAGGAATGGATGTAACTCTTATCTGCGATAATATGTCAGCTATGGTAATGAAAAACGGTTGGGTAAATGCTGTATTTGTTGGTTGTGACAGAGTTGCTGCTAATGGTGATGCTGCTAATAAAATTGGTACATCTGTAGTTGCAACAGTTGCAAAGAGATATAACGTTCCTGTTTATATCTGTGCTCCAACTTCAACAATTGATATGAATACACCAACAGGTGCAGAAATAAAAATTGAAGAAAGAAAACCGGAAGAAGTAACAGAAATGTGGTATAAAGAAAGAATGGCTCCAGTTGGAGTTAAAGTTTTCAATCCTGCATTTGATGTTACAGACAATGATTTAATAGCAGGTATTGTTACTGAATTTGGTATAGCAACAGCGCCTTATGACAAATCATTACCTGAAATTTTTGAGAAAAAGAGAAAATATATGGAAGGTAAATAATTCCTAACCATAAACTTTTTTGAAAGTTAGTTTGAGGCTATGAGAGTATATCCATAAAATATATATTGTGTTTTTGGGTATACTCTCTTTTTTATGTAATAAAAAACAGCCTGAAACGGCTGTTTATAAAATTAATTGCAATATATATATTTAGTATTCTTTTTTTTCAAGAAGTCTGCCCATTCAGTGTTAAGTTCTTTATCAGATACTATAGCGGTTAAGTTTTCAAAGTCGCAAACATGAATAAAAGATGTTTTGTCGAATTTTGAATAGTCTGCAATTAAATATGTTTCGTTGCTTCTTGATATTAGTTTTTTTCTAATTGACGCAGTGCCTTCTGACGAATCGGTTATACCGTTTTCCATAGAAAGAGAGCGACAAGACATAAATGTTTTATCAAGATATAATGAGTCCAAAGTTTGGAGGGTTTGATAACCCTGGAAAGCTTTGTTATTCCTTGATAAAGTTCCGCCTATACATACAAGACGTATTGATTTACAAGCAGAAAGTTGGTTTATAACAAGAAGAGAATTTGTAACAACAGTTAAGCGCATATTTGAAATTGCTTTTGAAATAAAATATGCGGTTGTAGATGCATCTAAAAATATAGAGTCACCGTTTTGAATTATTTTTTGACATTCATTAGCGATTAAAGTTTTGCTTTTTGTATAAGCAACTTCACGTATTTCAACATCTACAAGATTTTCTACGCCTGACTGTATAAAAGCTCCACCGTATGTTCTTGTAAGAAAACCTTCATCTTCAAGTACTTTTAAGTCACGTCTTATGGTTTCTTCAGTAACGGAAAAGGTTTTAGAAAGTTCTCCTACAGTTACGCTTTTCTTTTCATTTAAAATAGATTTTATTTTATTTTTTCGTGTGACTGCCAGCATGATAAGGACCTCCTAAAACAAGACTTTATATAGTTAAAAGTATACTAAATACGATATTTTTTTTCAATACTTTTATAAATTAAATTACGAAAGAGGGATATTATGAGTTCAAATAAATATTTAAGCGAACAAGAAGCAAAAGAATTAATAAAAGAAATCGGAAGAAGAATGTTTGCAAAAGGCTTTGTTGCAGCAAATGACGGAAATATAAGCTGTAAAATAGATGATAATATTATTCTTACAACATGCACAGGTGTTTCAAAAGGATATTTAACAGATGAAATGATTGTAAAAATGGACCTTGATGGAAATATTCTTGAAGGTGTAAGAAAACCATCTTCAGAAGTAAAAATGCATATAAGAGTGTATAAAGAAAATCCGGAAGCTTTAGCAGTAACACACGCTCATCCTCCTGTTTCAACAGCTTTTGCAGTAGCAGGAATTGCTCTTGATACACCTATTCTCCCAGAAGGTGTTGTACAGCTTGGGGCTGTACCTGTTGCAAAATATGCTACACCTGGTACACAGCAGGTTCCTGATTCAATCGCACCATTCTGTAAAGACTATAACGCAGTTTTACTTGCAAACCATGGTGCTTTAACATGGGGTAAAAACCTTATTGAAGCATATTATCGTATGGAATCTGTAGAATATTATGCAACACTTCTTATGATAACAGGAAAATTCTTAGGAAAACAAAACGTGCTTTCAAATGACCAGATAAAAGACCTTGTTGATATAAGAACATCTTTAGGAACTAAAAAAGGTGGAATTCCTGTTGGTGTAGATGTTCCTACAAATGATAAAGATGTGTTACCTAATGTAAAATAATTTAGGAAAGAGTTGATTTTATGGACAATAAAATACGAGTTCTTGCTGTTGCTGACCCAGCTGTAATGGGATATATAAAAAAGGGTGTTTTAAAAAATTTTGACGCTGATATAACTTTTGATATTTTCCCATGGGAAAAGTATTATTCTACTATGATGAATGTTTTTGAAGGCGATGCGGAATATGATATAGTAATGGTTGCCGGTCACCTTTGGAAAAGAGATTTTATAGAAAAAGGATATATTTTGCCTATTGAACTTGAAGAAGAAGATATTCTTCCTATAATATTAAAAGAAATAAAATATAATGATAAATATTATCTTTCTCCATCATTTTGTGATGGTCACATGGTAGTTTACAGAAAAAGTAAGCTTAGAGATATTGTAGGTTATCTTCCTAAAGATGTTATTACACCTGATGAATATATAGACATTGCTTTCAAGCTTAAAAATGCCGGAGAAAAGATTGTAATGAAAGCTCATGAGTCTGAAATATTTACAGATGCACTTCCGTTTTTAAGATTAAATGGTGCAGATGTCTATAGTGAAAATGGTGAGATTTTATGTGATGATACAAGAATTGTTGAAGGACTTTGTGAATATGTTCATTTAAGCCAATGTGCGTTTTCTGATACAGATACTTACGGAAATGACGAAGTTTGTAAAAAACTCCAGAGTGGAGAAGCTGCAATGGGTATTACATGGAGTGGACAGCTTGGAGTTGTATGTGATGAAAAAGCAAAGAATATTGACGATTTAGGCTTTTGTACTTTATCAACAGCATGGAATGTTACATGGTCCTTTGCTATATCTTCAAAATGTAAAGATATTGAACTTGCAAATAAACTTTTAAAATACTTAAGAAGTCCTGAGGTTGATGTATTAGCAGGAGAAGTAAGTGGTGCACCTGTAAGAAGAAAAAGCTATATATCTGGCGGGGAAAAATATCCTTGGTATTTATGTCAGCTTAAAATGATAGAAAATGCAAAACTTCTTCCTGATTTATTAAATGCAGGAGATAAAAATGGTGTATTATATGATGAAATACACAAGGCTTTCAGAGGTGAAAAAACAGCTAATAGCGCAATGAAAGAAGCAAAGATAAGAATAAAAGAAATAGAAAATAAATAATAAAAAAGAGCCGTATTTTTTAAAAATACGGCTTTAAATTTTATTAAATATAAATTATAAGAGTTTTGCAATATGTACTATTAAATCAATAAATATTATAGCAAAAAGTGTATTTGAAATAATTTTAAAATTTTTATAAGATAATTTTTTTACAAATTTTTCAAACAAAGGCTGTAATATATATAAGAATAAAAGTCCGCCAAGTCCAAAACGTATAGAAGGGGAAAGGGCAATTCTTGCTTGAAAATTAATGTTATAATCTTTATATGTTTGCCAAGGCCATGAACCTATAAGAAATTCCAATATATAGCTTGCTATTAATTCTATAAGTGTTGCCAAAAGCATACAACCCAAAAATAATATAAAAGGCTTAATAAACTTAAACCAGTCAGGTTTATTTTTTTTGAGTATTTTATTAAAGCAGAGTAAGAATGCAAGGGCTCCAACACCATATACAGGAAGATATGGTCCAAAAAGCACACCTCTATTTGAAAATCCCCATCTGTATACAACAACTTCCAAAAATACTTCATAAATATACCCAATGAAAGAATACATCATAAAATATATAAAATACTCTCTTAAAAAATTAAGCTTATTTTGGATTTTCATAGCACAAGCCTTTCTTTAATATTATTTTTTTAGTGCAATAAGTTCTGAAAATCTGTCTGAAATTTTTATGAAGTCACTTATAGAAAGAGCTTCACCTCTTATTCTTTCGTCATATCCCAAAGAATTTAATATGTCTGCTATATCTTGTTTTGAAAAATAACAGTTATATTTTTGGAATATACAGTTTAATAAAGTTTTTCGTCTTTGACCAAAAGCAAGTTTTATTATCTCGAAGAAAAGTTTTTCATCATCTGCCTTAAGTGGAAGTTCGTCATACAAATTAAGTGTAATAACGGCAGAATCAACTTTTGGACGAGGTGTAAAACAATTTGCACTTACAATCATATTAAGTTTTGTGTTAGCGTAATAGTTTATGAGTAAAGAAATAGCTCCATATTCTTTGCTTTTATTGTCAGCAAGAAACCTGTCTGCAACTTCTTTCTGTATCATAACAGTTATGCTTTTAATTTTGTATCTTTTTTCAAGAAGTGCAGCAACAATAGGAGTAGTGATGTAATATGGAAGATTTGCTACTACTTTTACAGGCTTATCTTCACATTTTTCCTTTATAACCTCGTTTAAATCAAGTTTAAGCACGTCCTGGTTTATAATTTCTATATTGTCATACGGAGAAAGGGTGTCTTCAAGTATTGGAATAAGATTTTTGTCTATTTCAATAGCAATAACCTTTTTTGCACTTTCTGCTAAAACCTGTGTAAGACTTCCAATTCCCGGGCCAATCTCTATAACATAATCATCTTTTGTAATTTGGGCACTTTCTGCTATATTTTCTATTATGTTAGAATCAATAAGAAAGTTTTGACCGTAATTTTTTTTGAAGAAAAAGTTATATTTTGAAATAATTTCGTTTGTTCTTTTAATTGTTGCAATTCTTTCTATCATTTTTTATCCTTTCGTATTATCCGACTATCGCGTCAAAAAGACCGTAAGAGAGAAGCGAAATAATTATACCTGCACAAAGTACTCCTAAAGCAATTGCAATAAAAGATTTTTTAATATCCATATTAAGTAATGATGCAATAAGTGCACCTGTCCATGCTCCTGTACCTGGAAGAGGTATGGCTACAAAAAGGAAAAGGCCAAAATAACCGTATTTTTGTATTTTTTCGCTTTTACCCATGGATTTATTTTCGAGTTTTAAAATAATGTTTT
>CALWSX010000078.1 GCA_944384285.1 uncultured Lachnospiraceae bacterium | reverse complement strand
CAGAGTTTATACCATACATAGACATTATATCTCCATTATAAGTAGCAAACCCTTGTGCAATTTCAGACATATCTCCCGTTCCTACTACTATTGCATTATATTTATTAGCAAGATCCATAAGTATTTGAGTACGTTCTCTTGCCTGTGCATTTTCATAAACAACATCTTTAATGTTTTCATCATGTGAGATATCTTTAAAATGTTGCAAAACAGCCTTTTCTATAGGTATTTCCATACTTGTAATGCCTAAGAGATCCATAAGCTTAAGGGCATTTTTATATGTTCTGTCGCTTGTCCCAAAACATGGCATTGTTACACCTATTATATTTTTTCTGTCTATAGAAAGTTTATCAAAGGTATCTATACAAAGTAAAAGTGCAAGAGTAGAATCAAGCCCTCCAGATATTCCTAAAACAACTTTTTCACAATTTATATGGTCCAACCTTTTAATAAGACCTGTTGTCAAAATATTAATAACATCTTCATAATAATCTTTTTCATTTTCTTGTGGAAGGAAAGGCATTTTATTTATAGGTCTTTTTAAATCTTCAATTTTATCTCCTGGTTCCATATCAAAATATATTGTTCTAAAACTGTATATTTTAGAAAGTTCTTTGGCACTCTGTGAAAAATTTGTGTTATTAATTCTTGCTCGATTTAAAAGTTCTATATCTACATCTGCATATATTAAACTGTTTTCTCTATTAAACCTTTTTCCTTCACAAAGACATTTCCCATTTTCAAAAATAGCACTATATCCACCCATTACAGAATCCTGTGTACTTTCTCCATATCCTGCAGACGCATAAATATATACACAATTAAGCCTTGATGAATGATTTGATATTATATTTCTTCTTATATGATTTTTGTTTACAAGCTCTGTACTTGCAGAAAGGTTAAGAATTATATTTGCACCAAAAATTGCCTTATATGAGCATGGAGGTATAGGAGTCCACATGTCCGCACAAAGTTCAACTCCTATAACAACACCTTCTACACCACGTGCTTCTAACAATATATCAGCTCCTATAGGAACAGTTTGGGAACAAAGTACACATTCTTTTTTTATTAAGTCTTCAGCTGATGAAAAATAGCGTTTTTCAAAAAATTCATTATAATTAGGCAAAGTTATTTTAGGAATTACTGCAAGAATTTTACCCTTGTGTATCATAACCGCACAATTATAAATATTTGAATCAATTATTACAGGCATACCAAGTGATATGAGCATATCCATATTTTTAGTCTTATCTAAAATATCATAAAGCGCTTTTTCCGCATTCTTATGAAGAACTGACTGGAAAAAAAGATCCATACATGTATATGATGTTATACATAATTCGGGAAAATTAAGTATTTTTATATCTTTTTTATATGCTTCATTAATTAAAGCAAGGATTTGTTCTTTATTGTATTCACAGTCACTGACTTTTACTACAGGAACTGCAGTACCTATTCTTATATAACCGTACATTTAATCTTATTCTCCTTTAGTTTGTATAAAAAATTATCTGTCACTATTATAATTATAGCATTGAATTTTTAAATTAATACAAGCTTAGCAGTAAAATATTATGAAAAAAAACTTACATTTTCCTAAATAATCCTATAACCTTACCAAGAATTGCAACATCTTTTACAAGTATTGGAGACATGGACGGATTTTCAGGTTGAAGTCTTATATGACCTTTTTCTTTAAAATATCTTTTTACTGTTGCAAAGTCTTCTATTCCAGCAACAATTATATCTCCGTTTTCCGCCGTATTCTGCTGACGAACAAGTACAAGATCTTTGTCATAAATACCTGCATTTATCATGCTTTCTCCCCTTATCTTAAGCATAAAAACAGTATCATTACGATTTACATAACTTGCCGGTATAGGGAAATTTCCATCTATATTTTCAACAGCAAGTATAGGCATTCCTGCTGTAATAGTTCCGACTATAGGAACATTTATTACACTTTCATCAACACTTTCTTCATCTTCAAGAATAATTTCTATAGCTCTTGGTTTACTTGGATCTCGTCTTATATATCCCTTTTTTTCAAGTCTGTCTAAATGAGCATGAACAGTTGATGTTGATCTTAAATTTACAGCCTCACAAATTTCTCGAACAGATGGTGGATAACCTTTATATTTAACTTCAGATTTTATGTATTCAAGTATCATTTTTTGTTTTGCTGACAAATCGTTCATAAATAAATCACCTCATTAAAATATAAAAAATAACGGTATTTTTATTTCAAATTTACATATGATAGAACAAAAGTATTTAAATTAAACAAACAAACGTTCAAATAAAAACATTTGTTTTATATATTCTATCATATACAAACACAAAACACAAACATTATTATTAAAAATGAACTTTTGTTTGCAAAAACACCTATTGACAAAAACATAAGTTTGTTTTATTATGAAATAGCGAATTAATGTTCGATTTTGTTTGAGCAAAGGGGGAACACTTATGAAAAAAATACTATTCATATTATGCTCATTATTGGTTTTGGTATCCTGCACTACAGTTTTTGGAAATTTTAAAAAAGAAGAAGTTAAAACATATTACGAACAAGTATATATTTCAAACGGTGACACTTTATATGATATTGCAAAACGCTACAAACACGAAAATATGGTTCTTAACTCATATATAGAAGAAATTAAAACAATGAATTGTATCGTTGGTAATGATATTTATTTTGGAACAGAAATTATTGTACCTGTTCATATTTATGAATTGTAAATTTTTAATTTTATTTTTATGAATAAAAACCCCATAAAAATTTAATAATAAACTTGCAAAGATTTAAAACTTCTTTGTTTTAGAATTAAAAATTATTATTTTTAGGAAGGTTTTTTCATGGATAAAACAAATAACAAAACAAACAATAAATTACGTAATCAGTCAAGCAAAAACTTAAAGAAAAATGCTAATCGTACTGAATTTGACGAAGAAAACGAAATGAACAAAAATAACTACACTAATAATCAGTACAACGATTGTTTTAGAAATAACAAATAATTATTATATTCTTATAAATTTGGCAGAGCATGTTTATGCTCTGTCATTTTTATTTAAAAACCAAATAAAAAACAGACTATGTTTTTCCATAGTCTGTATCTTTTTAAATATTTATTAGCCAAAGAATCTTTTAATTTCGATTTCTGCATTTTCAATAGAGTCTGAACCATGAATAATGTTCTGACCTGTTGACATAGCATAATCACCACGAATAGTCCCTGCTGTAGCTTCTTCAAATTTTGTAGCACCCATTAAAATTCTCATGCCTTTTACAACATTTTCACCTTCAACTATCATTGCAAGAACAGGGCCACTTGTCATATATTCAACAATTTCTGGGAAGAAAGGTCTATCTGCAATGTGTGCATAATGTTCTCTTAAAATAGCTTCGTCAAGTGTCATCATTTTGCAATCTGCAATTTTATAACCTTTTCTTTCAATTCTTGCAATAATTTCACCAATAAGGTTACGTTTTAATGCATCAGGTTTGAGCATAATATAAGTTCTTTCCATTTTTATTACCCGTCCTTTTCATAAATAATATTTTTTTCTTAGACTATCTTATTATATCAGAAATTTTCAAAAGTCAATACATAATTGTATTAAAAGTATATAAATTTATAAAAAAATGTAAAATTAATTTTTAGAACGCCCTTTATTTTCTATTGTATACTTAATGTAATCAATTCCCCAATTATCAAGTTCTTTTAACACAGATACAAATCTATGACCGATAGGTGAAAGAGAATATTCTACTCTTGGCGGAATCTCATCAAAAGCTTTTCTAAGTACTATTCCATCTTCTTCCAGTTCCCTGAGCTGTTTTGAAAGAGAAGACTGAGTTATTGATATATCTTTTTGTATTTCCGAAAAACGTTTCGTTTTATTTTGCAAATCTCTTATAATAAGAAGCTTCCATTTACCTTTTATAATTTTTTGTGCCATACAAAAACTGCATTTTACCATTTTTTCCTCTTTTGTAAAGATGCAGGCATGGCATTCATTTTCTATTGAATCTCTGAATATTTCACCCATAATACTCCTCATTTTATATAAAATAACTTTACATTTACTTTTTATAAATAAATTATAGTAAAGCTTTCTCACTTTTACAAGTAACATAATATCTCTATACAAATTATTTTTCAGTAACCAAAAAGACAAACTGGAATATTATATAAAACAAAGATTAATACGGAGGCATTTTAATGATTGAATTATTTGATAATTTTTACAGCAACAATGTTTCAAATGAAAACCCTTGCAGAAACAATAATATAGATACCCCTGACAAAAATCCTGATGATAATACTTCTTTTGACTGCAATTCCTGTATTATTGATAAAATAGGACTTGCTGCTGCTTATGTTCCATACCAGGAAAAGTCAGTATTAATGGAAAGCGATAAAAGTCTCACTTGTGGAACTGTTTTCCCTGAACTTGTAATGCCTTATAAAAAAAGAGCTTAAAAGAAAGGAGAATTATAATGGATAGAGAAAAAATTTTACAAAGCCTTACTGCTCTTGACTTTATGGCAGTAGATTTAGGTTTATATCTTAATACTCACCCTAATGATAAAGAAGCGCTTGAAGAATATAATAAAATTATTACTTCAGCTAATATTGTAAGAGAAAAATACGAAAGTGAATATGGCCCTCTTTGTTCCTTCCGTTCATCAGATAACAATTCTGATACATGGAGTTGGAAAAATAATCCTTGGCCTTGGGAAGAATCTTTTAATTTTCAGCTTGCAGTAAAGGAGTGTAACTAAATGTGGATTTATGAAAAAAAATTGGAGTTTCCTGTAAAAATCAAAAACCGTGATGCACGTCTTGCTAAAATTATGTTAGAACAGTATGGTGGTGCAGACGGTGAACTTGGGGCATCTATAAGATATTTAAGCCAGAGATTTTCAATGATTACACCTGAAGCAAAAGCAACACTTAATGATATTGGCACTGAAGAACTTGCTCATCTTGAAATCATGGGTACCATCTTCTCACAGCTTACAGACGGTCTTTCTGTTGAAGAAATTAAAGCGGCAGGTCTTGATCCATACTATGTGGCACATGGCTTAGGAGTTTATCCAGCATCTGCTGCAGGAATTCCTTTTAGTGCAGTAGGTTTACAGTCTAAAGGAAACCCTGTTGCTGACCTTTATGAAAACATGGCTGCCGAACAAAAAGCAAAAGCAACTTATGACTATCTTATAGATCTTACAGATGACCCTGATGTTCTTAGACCTTTAAGATTTTTAAGAGAACGTGAAATTGTTCACTTCCAGCGTTTTGGAGAATGCCTTGATATATTAAGAGATTATATGAACGAAAAAAGAATGATAGTTATGCCTGAGATTAATTTATTAAATAAATAAAATAAAAACGTACTGTAATATTACAGTACGTTTTTTTACTGCAGAGATTCATAACTTAGCAAGGAGATAATAAGCTAACCCACACCACTATTAGACTTATACGCTATAATTATGAAAATATACAGCAATTTATAATCTAGCATTATTTTTCAATTATTGTACCGCTTTCACCGATAATTGCTTTTCCTGCATTTTCTAAACTTGCAATAATAGCTTTTCCACCACTTCTTGCAAATTCCATAGCTGCCTGAACTTTTGGAAGCATACTTCCAGGTGCAAAATGACCTTCATCAATATATTTTTGTGCTTCTTCCAAATTCATTCTTTCTAAAAGCTTCTGATCTGGTTTTCCAAAGTTAATCGCTACTCTGTCAACAGCAGTTAAGATAATTAAAATATCAGCTTTTACAAGCTCTGCAAGTTTTGCACTTGCATAATCTTTATCAATAACTGCCGGTGTTCCAACAAGTTTGCCGTTTTTACGAATAACAGGAATTCCACCACCGCCTGCAGTAATAACAATTTCTCCGGCATTTACTAACGCCATAACCGCATCTTTTTCTATAACATCTATTGGTTTTGGTGAAGGAACAACTTGACGGTAACCACGTCCTGCGTCCTCAACCATAGTATAATTTTTTTCTTTAGCAATTTTTTCTGCCTGTTCTTTTGTATAAAATGCTCCGATTGGCTTTGTAGGGTTTGAAAAAGCCGGATCATTTTCATCAACTAAAACCTGTGTAATAAGTGTTACAGCAGATTTTTTAATAAATCTTGCTTTAAGTTCATTTTGTATACTATTTTGAAGGTGATAACCAATATATCCCTGGCTCATGGCTCCACATTCAGGGAAAGGCATTGATGCCTTGATTGCTCCTGCTTCCGCTGCAGTAGACATACCAAGATTAATCATTCCTACCTGAGGACCGTTACCATGGGCTACAACTACATCATTTCCTGCAGAAACCAAATCTACTATTGATTTTGCAGTCTCCTGTACTAAATTAAGCTGTTCTACAGCTGTATTTCCAAGAGCATTCCCACCTAAGGCGATTACTATTTTTGACATATTAATACTCCTTTTATATTTATCTTATTTCGAATTAAAAATATCATAGTCAATAGCATTTTCACTTTTTGCTACCAATAGTGCACAAAATACGTCAGAATCAACATTAAGTAAAGTTCTGTACATTCCAACTATCCATTCTACTCCTGCAAAAATCGCTATACTTTCTAAAGGAAGTCCAAGCTGTGGAACTATCATTGTAAGAGAAACTAAAGCTGCACCTGGTACCACAGCATTTGCAAGAGAAAGCAAAAGTGAAATTATCACTAAATAAACCATACTCTCAAAGGTAAAAGTAATTGAATACATTTGTGCTATCATAACGGCTGTAATAGCCATATGCATAGCTGCACCGTTACTGTTAAGTGGCATTCCAAGTGGCAAAACAACATTTGCCACTTTTTCGCCTATACCTAATTTTTTCTTTGCATCTTCCATTTCCAAAGGAAGAGTTACTGCCGAAGATGTTGTGGCAAGAGCCATAAATGACATAGGAGTCATTTTCTTTATTAATTTAAATACATTCATTTTTGCATATACAGAAACAACTATGAGCCACAATATCATAAATATTAAAACTGCTGCACCAAATACAAGTAAGTATTTAAGAAGCATGATTATGGAATCTAAACCAAGCACGCCGACTGTAGCAGAAACATATGCAAAAATTCCTATTGGAGCAATATTCATAACAAGTTTTACAATGTTAATCAAAAGTATATTAATCTCACAAACAAATTCATATACTCTGCAAGTTTCATTATTAGCTCTATACCTGCCTAAAACAACACCAAAAAATATGGCAAAAACAATCACCTGTATCATAGAGCCTGTTGACATAGCATTCACAATATTATTAGGGACAAACGCAATTAAAGTGTCTTGGAAGCTGCTTGACACTGCTTGTGTTATTTGCCCGGAAGCAATGCTCAAGCCTTTACTTGATACTGCTGCTCCCGGTTTAAACACATGTGCCATAAAAGCTCCAAAGGCAGATGCTGCAAGTGAAGATACAACAAATAAAAATACTGCTTTTACTCCTGTTCGTCCAAATTTTCCGTCTACTGCTCCCCCTATTGCTTCAATTATTTGAAACATAACTAAAGGGATTATTATCATTTGTATAAGTCGGAAAAAGATATCTCCTAAAAATTTGATATTCTCCATGGCCTCTCCGCCTATAAATCCGGCAATAACACCTAAAACCATGGAAATGATTATTCCTAACGAAACATTGTATTTTTTATTTGTTTTTATCATCTACAATCCCTTCCTTAATTTTTTATATTTGGGATGAACGTCTTAGGCTGCTCTTTTTTCTCTTGTCATAGAGAATACTAACGCACCAAATAAAAGCATAGCTGCACCAAGATAGAAACCAATTCTCATTGATCCTGTTGCGTCTGCAATCCAACCTGTGATATAAGGAGCAAGAATTGAACCTGACATACCTACAAAATTATAAGCACTTAATACAATTGCGAGTGATTTTTTAGGTGAATTTCTTGTAACGAATGCTACAAGAATTGGGTCTAATGCTAATTTACCTGTAAGTCCGTAAAGAATAAGTACAGGAAGTAACATTGAGTTTGGAACAAATGCAATACCAAATGTTGCAATCATTGCAAGTGGCATAATTGCTAATACAAGTTTCTTTGTAGCTCTAACTTTATCATTAAGTCTTGCAAATAAAAGCGCACCAGGAATAGAAGCCCATGGTACTAATGATGAAATAATACCTACTAATGAACCAACATAACCACGTTCTGTCTGAAGGTAGTTTGGTAACCATGTGATAATAACAAAGTTAGCATAAATTGAACAGAAACAAAGAATAAACGCACAAAGTAAGTTTCTGTTTGTAAAGATCTGTCCAAGTGTCATTTTTTCGCCATCATCTGAAGCGACTTCTTTTTTAACAACTTCTTTACCCTGATCTTCAGGTCTAATTACTCTCTCTTTTAAAACTGTCATAAAGAGAATACCAATAATTGCTGTAGGAATAGCCATTACTAAGAATGGTACACTCCAGTGCATTCCTTTTTCAAGAACTAAGTAACTTGATACTAAGAAACCGCCTGATGTACCAAAAGCCATACCACTGTTTATTATAGCTGTACCTAATGTAAGGCTTTTTGATGGAATAGCTTCTGCACTAAGAGCATACTGAGGACCATAATATGCTGCCTGTCCGATACCTGCAAAAACACGGAAAACAAGGAACATACCAAATCCTGCTGCGATACCGCTTGTGTATGTCATAAGAGCACAAAGTAAGAAACCAACCATAATTACAAGTCTTCTACCAAATTTATTACCTATTGTTCCAAAAGGAATCTGAGCAATAGCATAAGCAAGGAAGAAAACACTACTTATAAGACCAAGCTGTGCATTTGTTAAACCAAATGCTTTACCAATTTCGCCCTGGATTGGATTTATAATTGTTCTGTCTGCATAAATTAATATCCAACCTAAGAATGATAAAATAACTACTTTCCACCAATATTTTTCACTAACGCTAACCGCTTTGAAACGATTTTCCAATGAACTCATCTTTTCATCTCCCCTATAGAAAATTTTTATTTTCCCCTATTAATTAAATACTTTACAGCACAATGAAAACCATATAAGCTGTCATTCCCCGAAGTATGTCCAATCTTTTGAATTTCCTTAAGCAAAAATTCATAATCACAATTTTTATTTTCATTAATAGCTGTATTAATTCTTTTATAATCTTCATTTACATAGCCATTTAACATTGTTTTAAGATAGGCTATACTTATTTCCGTTGTCTGGGTGTCTAATATATCTTTTAATACAGAAAAAAACTCATCTGACTGACCCATTATGGCAAGCCCTGTGCCATACCCCATTAAGATGTCGTCACCGCTTGGGGTAAGGCCAGGTCCTCTGCCTATGAGAAAACGAACAGCCTTTTTTTCATCTTCCAAATTTTCAGGGTTTTGAAGTATTTGTAATACATTATCAACCTCTAATATTTGTCCGATACCTGTTTTTTCTTTTAATTCTAATTTCTTTAGAATTTTATCCATGGGCTTTAGCCATTTTTTATTTGATGTTTTCTCTATATTTAAGTTGATAACAGGAAGGTTTTTTATTTCTATTATCTTTATTGCAAATCTTCCATATATTATAAGAGAACCTTCCTTGTATACAACTCTGTCTTTTATATCAACATCTTCTAAAATTTCATACACTTCCGACAACGGTAAATTTATTCCAAAACAGGATAAAGGGGTTAGTTCTGAACCTATATGAAACATAATATCTCCAAGCATGAGATTTAAGCTGTTTTTAAATTTACTATGAACAAATCCTGTCTGAAAACTTGGTAAAGTCTCCAAAATGTATGAACTTATAGATGGTGAATAAGTATTAATTATATTAATCCCAACTTTCTTGCATAAGCTTCAAGAGCTTTTTCAAAACATGCAAGCGGTGCTCTAACTGTACCTGCGCCAACCTGTCCAACGCCTGCATTTTTATGAGCTATACCTGTATTAATAATTGGTGTAATACCTGTTTCAACAACTTTTCTGATATCAATACCTAAACATGTACCTTTGAAATCCCATGTTGGAATTGACCAGTTTGAATTATGAGTAATACAAATTTTTTCCTGTTCGTTGCTTACTTCAAGAGCATCACCAAAACCGCCAGCACCTACGAAACGTGTAACACCAGGAGCTGCAATCATTGCCATACCTCCAACGCCTACAGTTTCTGTAATAGCGCTGTCACCGATATCTGGGTTTCCGTCTTCTGCTGTAAATCCTGTAAAGTAAAGACCTATTGGTGTGTTAACAGGAGCTGTAAACCATTCATCTCCCATACCGCTTATACGGATACCAAAGTCACGGCCGTTACGTGTCATTGTTGTAACAACACAACCTTCTTGGATTTTTCTTGCACAGTCTACAATAGATTTACCCATTGCCATCATAATATTTAAGAAGAACTGATCTGTATCTGCAAGGAACTGAATAACTTTTTGTTTTTCTTTATCGTCACGGTCAAGCTGAACGATTAATGGCACTACTTCTTTTAAGAAGTTAAGTGATGCTGCAATATTTCTCTGGTGGAATTCATCACCCATTGTAATTGCTTTTGCAACAATAACATTAAGGTTAATTCCTTCTGGTTTAAGTTTAAGAGCTTCACTTAAAACTACTGCAAGAGAATCTCTCATCCATTTTAATCTTTCAACAACTTCTTCTGAATATGCACCAAAACGTAATACTTTACCGATACCTTCGTTCATTGTACAGTAAGCATAAGTATCGTCTAATTTATTTTTAACTACTAAAACAGGCATATTAGCTGATGTAATACCACCCATAGGGCCTACAGCATGAACATGGTGACATGGAGTGTATTTTACTTCGCCTGAAGCAAGAAGTTTTCTTGCATCTTCTTCATTATCTGCCCATCCTTCAAAAAGAGCAGCTCCGATACA